>NZ_JBKFGH010000042.1:0-54752 GCF_051233475.1 Neobacillus terrisolis
ATTTTATCTTTGTTCTCCTTTTCTGTTTATTTAAGTGAAATGTCTTCGATTTTCCCTCCTTCCTTTAATAATAGTTTTGTATATAAATCACCTGGACCTATGAACTGTTTTGCTTCAGGGGAACGGACTCTAACTTTTCTCTTCACTTCCTCCATTTGGATTCGAATCAGGGTGGATAACTGGGTTTCTTGTTTGGCAAGAACTCCTAAGGTTATCGGCTGCTTTCTATATTTGTGTTTCACATTTTCTGATATGGTTAACAAAGTCATGAATTTAATTCTGGGTGGGACTTTCCGGATAAGCTCCTGAGCTTTCTTGTCTTTCGAACCGTTGGCTTGTGCGGGAACCTTTCGATGTAGCATAAATAGTTTCATACTATCACTACCTTTCCGAAAAGATTATGGGTGTTTTCCCTATAGTTATTAATTCCAGATATTGTGTAAATTTCCTTTAGATTATTCCTCTCTTTTCATCGTCATTTTCCAATAAAAAATGACAAGACTTGTGTGGAATTTGGATAACAGGAAATAAACGTATTTGTCCACTCTTTTTATAATTTCCAGAATTAGCTATCATATAAGTATAATAGAGAATGCCCTTAAGGAGGCCAATACGATCATGCCATTGGAAATCGTTCGCAATGATATAACAAAAATGAAGGTTGATGCGGTTGTGAATGCTGCGAATACCGCTTTGAAAAGGGGCGGGGGAGTATGCGGCGCCATTTTTGAAGCAGCAGGGGCCGAGGTACTCCAAGCGGCATGTGATGAAATCGGTGGCTGCCCATCTGGACAAGCGGTTATCACCGATGCCTTTAAGTTACCGGCCAAATATATCATTCATACACCTGGACCGATTTGGCAAGGCGGTTCCAACAAAGAAGCCGAACTATTAAAGGCCTCCTACGAAAATTCTTTAAAACTAGCGATTAAACACCAATGCGAGTCCATCGCGTTTCCGTTGATTTCGTCTGGAATATACGGTTATCCAAAGGAAGAAGCATTGCAAATTGCCGTCTCCACGATCGGATCGTTTCTATTAAATTATGACATCCTCGTATACCTCGTTGTTTTTGACAAAAAGTCTTTTGGTTTAAGCAAGCAGCTCTTTGCCTCGATCCATCAATACATTGATGAGCATTATGTAGAGGAAGCCGAAATTTGTTATAGCCGTGATCGAAATGAAGAACTTTTTCACATGGAACCATTGCATGAAGCTAAGAGTATCGAACAGGATTATTACAAAATAGAGGAACAAGTACAAAAGCAAAGAAGTTTAATAGATCTGGTGAACCAGCTCGATGAATCCTTTTCTGAGCGGCTGTTTCGTTTAATTGACGAAAAAGGAATGACCGACGCCGAGACCTATCATCGGGCAAATATTGATCGCCGCTTGTTTTCAAAAATTCGCAACGGAGTCGATTATACACCTAAGAAAAAAACAGCGATTGCGTTTGCCATAGCATTGAAATTAAATTTAGATGAAACGATTGACTTATTAGCAGCTGCTGGCTATACATTATCACATAGCAGTAAATTTGATGTAATTGTTAAATATTTTATCGAAGAGGGCAACTACAATATCCACGAAATGAATGAAGCGTTGTTTGCCTTTGAACAGCCTTTGCTCGGAGCTTAACTGAAGGGCGAAGTCTAACTTTCGGAGCTTGCTTAATACATGACACAAAAATGACGTATGAATTGACATACGTCATTTTTTGTATATTGCAGACGTCCTCCCGAAAAAATCAGTTTCGTCTCAGTCGTTCGAGCGCAAAAAAAAAAACACATAAAAATGTGTGGATTTTTTATGTATTAATAAATCATCATTGAGGATTGGCTTCATCCACTTTGTCTAAAGATTATGCGCAAGCTGAAAGGAATAGGCAATCATTTATATAACCGAAATCCCTTGTATGTAACGCAAATAATTATTCTTCGTATTGATACATAACCGGAACGTTTCCAATACTTTTATAATGCTTTGGTGTAATGCCATATTTATTTTTAAAGAGTGCAATGAAATAAGAAATATTCTCATAACCCAGTTCGTAGGCTACTTCAGTAACATTCCGAGTTTTCAGTAAATTCTTTGCGTGAGTCAGTTTGAGGTTTGTTATATACTCCTTTGGCGTCGTTCCAATGATCTTTTTGAAAGAATTACTGAAATTCGTTTCGGACATATTTAGATTGTGTGCCAATTGGCATATGCTTAACGGCTGCCTAATATTCTCCTGTATATACTTGATCGATTGGTAAATAGGATGATCATGTTCAACATTGATGACTTGCTGTATCCCTTTAATCTGAACGAGATGATAAACCATTTCCTGAACGTAAAGATCAATCAGGAATTCTTTATTTTTATCGGCTTTTACAGAAACATTGGTCACTTTATTCAAACATTTTCTAAGCTCGTCATTTATTTTGCCAAGTAAAAATTTTTCCTCATTAAGAGAGTCATAATCTGCATCTATTTCTATACTTATTTTCTCTGTCACCTTTTTTAAGAGACTGTCGTTGAGCTCAAAAACCAAAGCCTTTGTAGGGCAGTCAATTTCCATATGGACATTCGAGTGGGGTGGCAACACAATAAACTGACCCGGATTATATGTAAAATGAATGTCTTTGTTTACTGAAACATGTTTACAGCCGTCTAGTATGGTACATAGCCTCGTGTATTCATACGATTTGTAATCACATTTCATTGGAGAAAGATCATAGTATAACAATCTAGCATAATCCGTTTCCAACCCGTCCGCTAATTCTATTCCTCGATTAAAATTCGTCAGCATCCTTCAAACACCTCCTTATTCGAACACATTTACACCTTTATAGTACTATGAGGGCCAATATTTTAGATATGGACAATTCGTGACAAAAAAAATAGGATTATTTTTTAAAGAAATTTGTTAGTTTTAAAAAAATTTAAGGATTATAGTGAAAGCGTAGTAAATTTTCCGTGTCGAGGAGGTGTAACTGGCATCGCAAATTGCGGTTTCCAGGATAATCATGAGCAAAATTTTAACGATTTCTCCTGAAAAATGCACGAACTGTAGAAGCTGTGAGTTGATTTGTTCTTTTATTAAAATTGGAGAATTCAACCCGAGGGAATCAGCTGTAAATGTCATAGCTTACGAGGAGGCTGCCATTTCAGTACCGGTCATGTGTATGCAGTGTGAAGATGCTGCGTGTATGACAGTTTGTCCCGTCAATGCGTTTTCGAGAGATGAAAACGGCGCAGTTGTATCAAATGGTGAAAAATGTATTGTCTGTAAAATGTGTATCAGTGCCTGTCCACTGGGGAATATTTCCTTCAGCCCGAGCCAAAAAAATATTGTGAAGTGTAACCTGTGTGACGGAGATCCTCATTGCGCCAAAGTCTGTCCATCAGGGGCCATACAGTATGTAGATGGATCCACTGCCAACATCAACAAGAAAAGAGCCATTGCTGAAAAGTTTAAGGATTTGTTTGCGGAGGTGAAGAGTTAATGAACGGTTGGAAGGGAAAGATTATCCGAGTTGATTTAACAAATGAAACAATTAAAACCGAACCCCTGAATATGCAGGATGCAAAGCTTTATCTGGGAGGCCGGGGCCTTGGGACAAAAATCTATCAAAATGAAGTGGACCCAAGGGTAGAAGCTCTCAGTCCCGAAAATAAGATGATTTTCATGACCGGTCCGTTAACCGGCACAATTGCTACCTGTGCAGGAAGATATGAAGTGGTAACAAAATCTCCTTTGTCCGATACGATCGGCGCCAGTAGCTCAGGTGGTCATTTTGGACCTGAACTGAAATTTGCAGGATATGATGGAATCATTTTTGAAGGGAAAGCCCAAAAGCCAATCTACCTCTATATCAATGATGATCATATGGAACTGAGGGAAGCGAGTCATCTATGGGGCAAGGAAGTTCCTGCTACTACAAATGAATTGCTGAAAGAAACCGAGGAGGATGCAAGAGTTGCCTGTATTGGTCCAGCCGGTGAAAAACTCGTCTTGTTCGCCACCATCATGAATGATCTAAACAGAGCTGCCGGACGCTCAGGACTTGGAGCGGTAATGGGTTCTAAAAACTTAAAGGCAATCGTTGTAAAAGGTACGAAGTCGATTACCGTAGCGAAGCCAACGGAATTTCTGAATGCATGCATGGATTCATTGAGCAAAATCAAAGCAAATCCTGTAACTGGCACCGGACTGCCTACATATGGAACAGAGGTACTCGTCAATATTTTGAACGAGTCGGGAGGACTTCCAACTAGGAACTGGCAGGAATCTGTATTTGAAAAAGCAGACGATATCAGCGGTGAGGCCCTTGCAGAAAAGTATCTCGTAAGAAATCGGGGCTGCTTTGACTGTTCGATCGGTTGCGGCCGGGTCACGAAAATCGAGAGATCACAATATACAGACTTTGGTGAAGGACCTGAATATGAAGCAGGCTGGTCGTTTGGAGCGGACTGCGGCGTAGGTAGTTTGGAAGAGGTATGCGAAGCAAACTTCCTGTGCAATGAGCTTGGTATGGATCCGATTACAATGGGTTCAACAATCGCCTGTGCAATGGAATTGTATGAGAAAGGTTACGCAACAAAAAATGATATTGGCAGGGATTTACCTTTTGGAGATGCCAAATCAATTGTTGAGCTTACTAGAATGACAGGTTATCGAGAAGGTTTCGGAGATAAGCTTGCATTAGGCTCCTATAGAATGGCTACAGAATTCGGACATCCTGAACTGTCAATGACTGTAAAAAAATTAGAAATGCCAGCTTACGACGGACGCGCCTTACAGGGAATGGGTCTGGAATATGCTACTTCTAATCGTGGAGGCTGCCATGTTCGCGGGTATATGACATCACCTGAAATCCTTGGCTTGCCTGTAAAAATGGATCCACTTGTGACCGAAGGAAAGGCTGGCATGCTAAAAACCTTCCAGGATCTAACCTCCGTTGTAGATTCGGTAGGAATGTGCCTCTTTACTACATTTGCAATTGGTCTGCCTGAGATTTCAGAAATGGTTCGGACAGCTACAGGTATCAACTATACGGATGAAGAGGTTCTGCAGCTTGGTGAAAGAATATGGAACCTTGAAAAACTCATGAATATGGAATACGGAATTTCTAAGGAAGATGACACTCTTCCTCCAAGACTTTTGAATGAACCTATTACTGAGGGTCCAGCAAAAGGAAAGGTTACCGAGCTGGATAAAATGCTCCCAGAATACTATTCCTTAAGGGGATGGGATCCTGATGGTGTACCAACCGAAATGAAAAAGAAAGAACTTTCGATAAAATCATTTGAAAATACCCCAATTTAAAATGATTTGAATAAAAAAAGTGTCGTAGCGATCGACCTGTGCAAGAGAATTGTTGGTAGCAAATCATCACGCAGAAAGTCGAGCGAGTTATTTTAAAATAACACATAATGGAATAAAAGTAAATAATTTACTTATAATGTGCGGCAGGTTTATACAGCAACGTATAAGCCTGCCAGCAACTTCAATCTCAGGTGATGGTTTATGATAATTAAATTTTTTGCCTATATACGTGATTATACACATACGAAAGAAACCAAGATGGATCAATGCGAAACGCTCGAGGAGCTCTTAAAGAAGCTTTGTCATAAGTACGGAAAAAAATTCGAAGATAAAATATTTGAGAATAACAACCTTAGTGCAGAAATCATCATTCTTGTTAATGGACGGCATATAGAGCATTGTGAGGGAATCCATACAAAATTAAAACAGGAGGATGTCATTTCTATATTCCCTGTTGTTGCAGGAGGTTGATTCATATCAACCTTTTTAATTTAAAAAAGTAAGGGGGGAAATGCATTGAATGCATTGCCATTATTTGGCGTAATCATTTTGCTGCTCTTTGAACTATTGGCAGTTACAAAAACAAAAAAATTAATGGCATTACTAATCTATTCTTCGCTAGCCGAAGTAGGATATATACTTCTTGGGTTTGGCAGCGGCACTTTTGCCGGGCAAACCGGGGCGTTTCTGCATCTTGAATATCAATTTCTGATGAGGGGCTTAGTTTTCCTTGCGGCCTTCCTAATCATTAAACGCGGCGGATCACCATACATTGAGAAATTAAGAGGAGTGGGGCGGACTTCATCATTCATAGCGACGATGTTTGCTTTTGGGATCTTTTCGGTAATGGGTCTATCCCCATTTAAAGGATCGATCAGCAAATTTTTAATCGAATACTCCTACATTGAAACCAGTCAATATCTTTATGCTGCAGCCATTCTAGTAGGTAGCGTTTTGGAAGCATGGTATTTTATCAGGATCATCCATCAAATCTGTTTTGCTAAAGCAGAGGATGGTGCACAAAATCCCGATCAGACTGAAAAGACATTTGCACGTTTTAATTCGGTCCTTTACGGATTTGTAATGGTTCTTGGAGCCCTTACTGCTTTAACTTCGTTGTTCCCTGAACCATTAATAGGGTTTAGCGAACATTTGGCCACTTCACTATTTGGAACACCTGAGCTTGAATTACCTGTTTTTGATTCACATTGGCCGATTACAGTTTTAGTACCTTATATCGGGGCTTTTATCGTTTTCATCATCGGTCATTTTTTGCCGAAGCTGACAGGAACACTTTCAGTCTGTATTGGAGCGGCGACAGTCGGAATCGTTTTAATCGATGGCAATGTCGATGGCCTATCCAAATTTTTTGCGATTATTATTTCAGGTATTATTCTTTTGGCCATCATTTATTCGATCGGATATTTTAAGAATGAAAAGAACAACAACCGTTACTTTTTCTTTTTGCTGCTCACTTTGGGCAGTTTGATCGGTGTTGCGACGAGCACAAAGTTTGGCAATTTCTATGTGTTCTGGGAACTGATGACTTGGGCGTCGTATTTGCTCATCGTTCATGAACCAACAGAGAAGGCTTTAAGTGCAGGATTCAAGTACTTTATGATGTGTGCAACCGGTGCTAATATTATGCAGTTTGGTCTATTAATACTGCAGGACAACGCCGGCACACTTGACATGGGAATGGTGGCGAGCAAACTGCCTTTCATAGAGCCTAGTCTATTAATTGCAGTCATTTGTATGGTTATTATAGGAACCGGAGTTAAAACCGGTCTTGTGCCATTGCACAGCTGGCTGCCTGAAGCCCATCCTGCCGCACCATCACCTGTATCATCTATTCTTTCCGGTATCCTTACAAAAATAGGTGTATATGGACTTGTGAAGATTTTGTTTGCTATTTTTGGTGTCGGTCTATTGACTCAATTAGGGTCTGCTGGAAAGCTTTCCTATGCTGGTTTGGTACTAGCCATATTAGGAATCATAACGTCCCTATATGGAGAGGTAATGGCTTTACTTCAGAAAGATGTTAAACGTCTGCTAGCCTATTCGACTATGGGGCAGATTGGTGAGATTGTCGCCACACTTGGATTGGGGACCTATCTGAGTATGGTTGCCGGCCTTTACCACGTGTTGAACCATGCGATTATGAAAGGATTGCTGTTCCTTGCTGTCGGCATACTCGTACACAAATTGAAAAGCCGGGATATTTCAGCATTAAAAGGAGTCGGAAAGGTCATGCCTTTTACGGCGGGATGCTTGGCTATCGGCATTCTTGCCATTATGGGTTTGCCTCCATTTAACGGGTTCATCAGTAAATTTCTCATGCTGTATGCTGCTGTGAAATCCGGCTACTGGTATATCGCTGCTCTCCTCTTGTTTGGAAGCATTATCGGGGCGATTTGTTATATCAGACTTATCAAAACGATTTTCTTTGAAAAATATGAAGGGTCATCCGTAAAGGAAGGATCTTTGTCAATGCTGGTTCCAATTGGTTTCCTTACTGGACTGGTGTTCTTTAACGGATTGTTCCCTCAGTTTGCCTTGAAGCTCGTAGTTTCTGCAGCAAATTCTGTTGCGCATAACGGAGGATTAACGATCACCGCGATTCCTCAGATTCAGGTGAACTGGCCATTATTCATCATTATCCCGATGCTTGGTAGTTTGTTATCCTACTTTTTGGGGAAACGCACCCCTAAAGTCGCAGGCTGGATATCTGTGGCTGTGATGTCGGTAACACTTGTTGCGATTGCTGTTTTACATGCAAAGATGGATATTTACTCATTAAGCTTTGCAGTGCTGATTGCCTTTGTAGGCCTGCTTAATATGCTGTACTCATTAGGATATATGGAGGCGCACGGACATGCACAGAACCGCTATTACATGTTTTTCTTAATGATGATAGGTGGGCTGATTGGTGTTGCGACAAGCAAGGACTTTTTCTCCTTCTTTATTTACTGGGAGATTATGAGCAGTTGGACGTTGTATTTTTCAATCATCCATGAGGAGACGAAGGCTGCGTTAAAAGAAGGCTTCAAATATTTCTTATTTAACTATATAGGCGCAAGCATTGCCTTTTTAGGAATACTCATTTTAACAGCGAAGACAGGCGCCTTTGACATGAGTGTGCTTATGGAACGCTTGAAAGGAATCGATCTTGGTTCAGCAGGGTTGGGCTTGACCTTAATCACAATTGGTTTTCTTATGAAAGCTGCGGTCCTGCCTTTCCGGATTGACTATCAGATGCACCCTTCAACCGCGCCGACACCTGTCAGCGGATATATTTCTTCCGTACTTTTAAAATGCGCGCCATATAGTCTAATCAAGCTGTTCTTTATCATGGGAGGCGCAGTTGTGGTAGGGCGCCTTGGAATGGTCTTTAATAGTTCTGTTTTGATGTACATTGTGTCATGGATTGCCGGTCTGTCTATTGTAGGCGCGGGTGCGATGGCGCTTGTACAAAGGGGCATTAAAAGAATGCTGATTTACAGTACCGTCAGTCAGATTTGTTATATCATCCTTGGTTTGAGCCTTGGTTCAACGCTGGGACTTACCGGTTCTATGCTTCATTTTGTCAACCATATGTTCTTTAAAGATCTGCTTTTCCTAGCTGCAGGTGCCATTATGGTACAAGCACATATCAGAAATCTCGACGATGTCAGCGGTCTTGGCAGAAAAATGCCTGTAACATTATCGTTCTTTATGATAGGGGCCATGTCCTTAGCCGGCATACCTCCTTTCAGCGGATTTACGTCGAAGTGGATTGTGTATGAAGCGGCAATGGAAAAGGGTGAGGTATTCCTAGCGCTCCTATCATTGGCCGGAAGCGTTATAACGATGGCATATTTTCTAAAATTTTTGCATTCCGCTTTCTTCGGTATACCTTCACACAATTCAGAACATGTCAAAGAAGCACCATGGACAATGCTTGTTCCGATGGGGGTATTATCTGTCATCAGTATTGTTTTCGGCATCATGCCGGGATTACCGCTAATGGTCATATCGAAAGTGTTATCGATGGCAGGTTTCGCCCAACCATCCTTTACATTATTTCGGATTGATACGCCGATTGGAGTATGGCAGGTTGGCATCATCACAATGACCTTACTTTTGGCGTTGATTGTTGGTTTGGCACTCCTCCTTTCCGGAAACAAAAAAATACGATATACCAACGCTTATACTTGCGGTGTATCGGACATTGATGCAGACAAAATCAATGTCTCGTCACAAAACTTGTATGAAACTCCTACAAAGCTGGTGAAGAAATTACACCACCAGGTGATCGTACCTGTTTTTGGTAATGGCGAGGAGGAAGAGGACTAATGGATACTGTAAAACTACTTTTTAATATATTGATCTTTCCAGGCGGCCTTTTTGCCATTGTCTTTGCTTTGTTTCTTCTCGGCGTAGACCGAAAAATTTATGCGCGCCTTCAGCGCCGTGTAGGTCCGCCACTTTACCAGCCGTTTCTTGATATGATAAAACTTTCTCGCAAGGAAATTTTAATACCCGTAACAGCTAACTATACTGCTTTCAGGTTTGCTCCGTTGATGGGTTTTGCAGGTATGATCGCGGCGATTACCATCATTCCTGTCACAGGAATTTATTCCGGTCTTTATCAATCTGGAGACCTACTGGTGTTACTGTATTTACTGGCAGCACCGGCATTGGCGATGATGGTCGGGGCGTCCGCTTCAGGGTCATCTTACAGTTCTGTCGGACTTTCCAGAGAAATGACCATTATGCTGGCTTATGAAATCCCATTAGTGATTGTTTTCTTGACAATAGGAATGAGGGTCGGAATCGCAAGTGGAGGAATGGCTGAGTTTTCGCTAAGCAGAATCATGGATTTTCAGCTCAGTAATGGCGCCTTGCTTTTTGATTGGCCGATGTTGCCGGCCTTCATTGCCTTTATGTGCTGCATTCCCGGGACAATCGGGGTTGTGCCTTTTGACATCCCTGAAGCGGAGACGGAAATTACCGAAGGGCCTTTACTTGAGTATTCAGGCATGGGACTGGCGATGTTTAAACTTACCGGCGGCTTGAAGATGGTGGTGCTGTCTGCATTGGCCATTGCACTGTTTTTCCCGTCAGGCATCGGGAACATTTGGCTCGTAAATCTGTTATGGTTCATTTTTAAATGCATCGTTGTAACGTTCTTTACGATTACACTGATTCGGGCTACAAGGGCCAGAATGCGGATGGATCAGGCATTCAAGTTCTACCTTTTGTTTCCGACCGCTTTGGCGTTAATCAGTCTGGTTTTAACGTTGCTTTCTTTCTAAATGGCTTTTGTTAAACTTGCCTGTTGATTTGCGCTCTAGGCGCTCGCTTTCCGCGGGCGGTCCGTGAGCCTCCTCGGCGCTTTGCGCCTGTGGGGTCTCACAAGACCAGCTTCTCCCGCAGGAGTCTCGCACCTTCCGCTCCAATCAACAACGAGCGTTAACGCAGCCATTAAATATAACCTTTTGAAGGGAATAATATTTATGGCAGAATTACTTCAAAAAATTATAAAAAAATCTCCTTGGATCTACAGAATCAATGCCGGCTCATGTAACGGATGCGATGTGGAAATGGCAACAACCGCTCTCATTCCCCGGTACGATATTGAACGTCTCGGCTGCAGGTATTGCGGCAGTCCGAAGCATGCTGACATTGTGCTGATATCGGGGCCGGTTACTGCGGTTGTGAAAGAGAAAGTTTTACGTGTTTATGATGAAGTGCCAAATCCGAAGGTAGTGGTAGCAGTCGGTATTTGTCCTATATCGGGGGGAGTTTTTAGGGATAGCTATGCGGTTGAAAAACCGCTTGATGAGTACATTCCGGTGGATGTGAATGTACCTGGCTGTCCACCTCGCCCCCAGGCCATTATTGATGGAGTTGCGATGGCAGTTGAAATATGGAAGACCAGGTTCTAGGGGGAATATAAATGAGTAAAACGTTGAAAATGATTCTACAGAATATCATAAAAGGTCCGTCTACTATTAAATACCCCTTTGAAGATTCACCTGCACCAGAAAAACTGAGAGGCAAAATTAAACATAACCCGGAGGCCTGTGTGGCATGTCATATGTGTGAGTATGTCTGTGCAGGGGGTGCCATAAGGATACAGGAGTCCGATGATCACAAAGGAATAGACTTTGTCGTTTGGCACAACACCTGCACATATTGTGGGTTGTGCGAGCATTACTGCCCAACAAAGGCGATTCAATTAACCAATGATTACCATACTGCGCATTTGCAAGAAGATAAATACAACTATACCGAAAGAACTGTGGTTAGAAAACAACCGTGTACACGCTGCGGTGAACCAATTATACCGTTTCCGTCTTACTTGATTGAGAAGTTATATGGCAAAGACGGTGATCAGAAAGGGCTGACCAAAATGTGTGAGAGCTGCCGCAGAAAAGCTGTATGGGAAGGTGGTGCGATTAAATGTTAACAGAAGAAGTCATCAATGATTTTAGTATAAAAATCAACCTGGAATTAGCCGGGAAATTAGATTTGAAATGGGATGTTGATAAAAAAGGCGTTGTATGCGGATGGTGTAGGCTTGTTGACTACGACGATATCGAGAAGGTTGCAAAGCTAATTGCTAGTTTTAAAGGAAGAGTAATGACGATTACCCCATTAAATACGCCAGCCATTATCGCCGACAATGCGCCGGATGAGGCGTTGGTAAAAGAAAAATCGGTTAGTTTGATTATCAATTATCACTTCTTTTTTGAGGGAGTTAATTTTACTGTTCGTATTACATTGCCGGATATCGATAGAACAGTAAAATCAATAACCCCTGTTCTGAAAAGTGCAGACTGGCATGAGCGGGAAATGCAGGAGCTTTATAACATCAAACTAGAAGGCCATCCTAATTCCAAAAGGCTGTTCTTGGATGAAAACATTTACATGACAGATCACACTATGATCCCGCTGTCTGAAGCCATGACGGGAGCAAGCACCAACACCTTGTGGGAAAAAATCATGAAGTCTGACAGAAAGGAAGCGAAAATCGGTGAGTAGCTATACGATTCCTATTGGTCCGGTACACGTAGTCCTAGAAGAACCCATATATTTCAAACTGCAGGTGGAGGGCGAGACGGTAGTCGGTCTTGATATAAATGCCGGCCATGTCCATCGCGGAATAGAATTCCTGGCGATGCAACGGAATTTTTACCAAAACCTAACGCTCACCGAAAGAGTTTGTTCGCTTTGTTCTAATAATCACCCATTTACCTATTGCATGGCAGTTGAACAAATTGCTGGTATTGAGATTCCGGTTAGAGCGGAGTATTTAAGAACCATTGCCGATGAAATTAAACGAATTTCCTCCCATCTTTTCAATATTGGCTTGATTCCACATATTATCGGTTTCGACTCTTTGTTTATGCATGCCATGGAGCTTAGAGAGACGATGCAGGATTTAAAAGAATCGATCTTCGGTAATCGAATGAATTTATCCGTCAATAGTATTGGCGGGGTTAGATATGATATTTCTGACGAGGAAGGCAAATATATCCTTAAAACGCTGGACGGTTTAAAAAAACCGCTTGAAGAAATTACAGGTATCTGCAAGACTAATGCATCGATTCGCCGCCGGACTGAGGGCATCGGCATCCTTCCTGAAGATAAAGCAGTACTTTATGGCGTGGTAGGGCCAGTCGCGAGAGCATCAGGACTCGGATACGATGTGAGGGTGGACAACCCTTATGCAGCTTATGACAAACTAAAGGTAAATGCAGTGACAAGGAAAAATGGCGATGTCTATTCAAGACTCATGGTAAGGCTGGAAGAAGTTGTGGAATCTATTCATATCGTTGAACAGTGTATAAAGCAAATGCCTGGCGGTCCAACCTGCTTGGATTATATGCCGGATATTCCTGCCGGTGAAGCAATTGCAAAATCGGAAGCTCCCAGGGGTGAATTAATCTATTACACAAGTACAAACGGAACGGCGATTCCCGAACGGATCAAGTGGAGAGTCCCTACGTACCCGAACTGGGAAGCCCTAAATGTTATGCTGCCTGGCAGTAAGATAGCGGATATTCCTGTTGTAATAGGAAGCATCGACCCGTGCATTTCCTGTACCGAGAGATAAAAAATAACGATTTTTTAGAAGGAGGTACCGCAAGTTGCATGAACTGGCAATGGTAAGAAGCATTTATGATGTAATTAGTGAAAAAATTAAAGAGTACGGCGTTAAAAAGGTGAAAGAAGTCAAACTTATCGTCGGAGAACTGACCGGCGTAGAAGATATGACGATGAAATCCTGCTTTGAGATTTATGTTCAGGCAACACCTGTAGAAGGAGCAAGTCTTATTATTGAGCGCGTTCCAGTTAAAGTCCGGTGCCGAATATGCGGGAATGAATACGAAACGAAGATTCCTTTTTCAGAATGTGATGTTTGTGGAAACAAAAGTTTTCAAATCATTGCCGGGAAAGAATTATATATTGAAAGTCTGGATGTAGAATAAACTTACATATTCAGTGAAGGTGATTAGGATGTGTGTTGCAGCTTTCGGGAAAGTTACAGAACTAATGGGAAAGAGTGCAGTAGTTAGTTTCAAGGGAGCGTTGAAGGAGGTTTCCGTTGCATTGCTTCCTAAGGTTGGAATTGGTGATACAGTCATTGTTCATGCTGGTTTTGCAACCGAAATACTCAAAGATCCTCAAAAGATGTATCGTGATGTGATTGCTACAGATGCGTATGCAAGACAACTGCTAGATGCTATCGAAAAAGAAAATAAAAGACTTCATGAGCGAGAATTAAAGATCATGAATTTTTGCGGTACCCATGAAAATACGATTGTACAATACGCCTTGCGCGATTTGTTACCTCCCAATATAGAATTGATAAGCGGTCCAGGCTGCCCGGTTTGTGTTACTCCTGAGGAAGAGATTGCGATGGGGTTGAATCTGGCAAAAAGAGAAAATATTATTCTTACAACCTATGGAGACCTTTTAAGAGTGCCGACGAGATGGGGCTCTTTGGAACAATTAAGGCTTGAGGGGATCGACGTGAGGATGGTCTGTGATATCTCACAGGCTCTTCAGATAGCAAAAACGACAAAAACAGAGGTAGTCCATTTCGCTGTAGGCTTTGAAACGACTGCCCCAGGTACAGCCGCAATTATTCAGGAGGCCGGTAATATAGAAAACTTCTCGATTATTTCTTCCCATCGGATCACGCCACCTGCAATGGAATATGTAGTATTAAATGCAAAAATGGATATATTGCTTTGTCCAGGACACGTCGCTATGGTTACCGGAACAGATCCTTTCGACACAATTGTAAAACAATATGGTATACCTTGTGTAATTAGCGGGTTTGAACCTGTTGATGTATTAGAGGCCATTCTTCAGGCAATGTGCCAACATGGTAAAAACGAGTCTGTCTTAATGAATCAATATGATCGAGTAGTAACAGAAAAGGGAAATATACTGGCGCAAAACTTATTAAAAGAAACGTTTACACTTAAAGATGCAAGCTGGAGAGGTGTAGGGACGTTACCACAGTCCCGTCTCGTATTAAAAAGTGAATACAGTAGGTTTGACGCTGAAGCTAAATTCAATCTACAACTACCTGATAATGTAGCGACACCAAGACAGAACTGCCTGTGCGGTGAGGTTCTGAAAGGGATGAAACCTCAAGCGTGCCCAAATTTCGGTAAACAATGCACCCCATCAAATCCAGCAGGACCTTGTATGGTTACGAATGAAGGGGCCTGTAGCATTGCCTATATGAACCGTTCAATGCTTTAAAATGAAAGCTCTACACAGGGGAATACACTTTTATTATTGCAAATGAGGAGAATAATCGATGAGTGCGATAAAAGTTGTAACCAGTATTCTAAAAGCAAACGATGAGATTAATTCCCTAAATAAAAAGATGCTTGATGAAAAGAAGATCTATGTACTAAACGTGATGAGTTCACCCGGTTCAGGTAAAACAACAATCCTTGAGAAGATTATATCCAAGTTACAAGCGGATATTAAAATAGCGGTTATTGAAGGAGATCCCTATACGAGTATCGATGCCCAAAGAATTGAAGCGAAGGGGGTACCGGTTGTTCAGATCAACACCGGAGGAGCTTGCCATCTCGACGCCAACATGATTAAGAATGCAATGGATAATCTTAATCTTAACGAGATCGAACTGTTGATTGTAGAGAATGTTGGCAATTTGGTTTGCCCCGCAGAATTTGATGTTGGCGAAGATATTAAAGTAACGGTAATGAGTACAACCGAAGGGACTTATAAACCCCTTAAATGTCCTTTGGCCTTTGAAAAGTCAGGGCTGGTCATTCTAAACAAGATTGACCTGGTTAAGTATACCAATTTCGATATGGATGAATTTTATAAAAGTGTAAAATCACTTAACGAAAAGGCCATCATTTTTGAAACATCCTGTACACAAGACTTGGGATTAGCTGAATTATGCTCTTGGTTGAAAAATAAAGTACGAGAGAAACGAAATGACTAGTTTACTAGAATTGGATTATGTGAGGAGGTGGCTGATGTGCGATACGAAAGACAATTAATAATCCCTCAAATCGGGCAAGAAGGACAGAAAAAACTGGAGAAAAGTACGGTTACGGTGATTGGTACCGGAGGGCTGGGTTCTCCTGTCCTTACCTATCTCACCAGTGCTGGAGTTGGAACGATTCGAATCTTTGATGATGATGTCGTTTCGGTATCCAATCTGAACCGACAGTTTTTACATAACACGGGAGACGTGGGGAAGTTAAAAACTTTATCAGCAAAAGAGAAATTATCACAGCTCAATCCGAGTGTACATTTAATGGTAATCAATGACAGACTGAATTCGGATAATGCAGAAGATTATATCGCCGGTTCGGATGTGGTGGTCGATTGTGTTGATAATCTAGCGACAAGAATGAATGTCGCAAGAGCGTGTTTGAAACTGAACATTCCGCTTGTCGAAGGTGGTGTGTATGGGTTTTCTGGATATGTAATGGATATTGGAAGAGAATGTGCTTGTCTGTCTTGTCTCGGTTATGACGAAGTAATCCCGAAAACACCAATCCCAGTTTTGGGCGTAACAGCTGGTGTCATTGGCTGCATGCAGGCAAACGAGTGTATAAAACTTCTTTTAGGAATCGGTGAGCCATTTTACGGACGGATGCTCAGCTATGATGGTCTTAGAGGTACTTGGGACGAAATTAGTGTAGAAAAATCGGACAGCTGTCCGGTTCATGGAACTTATAAAAAAGGTAGAATTTAGAACCAAAGGAAAGTGCGGCAAATTTTACAGGGATGGCGACATAATATGATGATGGATGCGTTTAACAGAAAAATAGATTATTTGCGGATTTCGGTGACAGACCGATGTGATTTACGGTGTAAGTACTGTATGCCGAACAGCGGAGTTCAACCTCTGGCAGGTCAGGAAATTCTTTCTTACGAGGAAATTCTCCGCATTGCGGAATGTTTTGCTCGTCTTGGTGTTAGCCGAATTAAAATTACCGGTGGGGAACCACTCGTACGCCGTAATGTAATAGATTTGATTTTTAAGCTTAAGAGAGTTCAAGGTATTGAAAAGGTAACGCTGACCACTAATGGAACCCATTTAGCTGAATTTATCGATGGACTGTCTGAGGCAAAAATCGATGCCATCAATCTCAGCTTAGATACATTAAATCCAGAGCTCTATCAAAAAATCACTCGAAGAAACGCCTTGCCCAAAGTTTTAGAAGGATTTCAAAAGGCATTGGATTACCCAAATATAAAACTCAAAATCAACTGTGTGCCATTAGGAATACCCGAACAAAATCTATTGGAAATTGCCGAACTTGCCAAGAACCATCCAGTCCATGTTCGATTTATCGAAATGATGCCGATCGGCCTGGGGCGGAATTTTCCCTTTAAAAGTGAAACAGACATCATGCAGGAATTGGAGCAGGCTTATGGATCCCTTGAGCCATTTAATGAGGTTTTGGGGAATGGTCCTTGCCGCTATTACAGTCTTTCAGCCTTTCAAGGTAAAATCGGCTTTATCAGTGCAATGAGCCACAAATTTTGCGACAGCTGCAATCGTGTGAGGCTATTAGCCAACGGGAAATTGAAAACATGCTTACAGTTTGATCATGGCGTCAATTTGAAAGACATAATTAGAAGCGGAAGTTCTAATCAGGAATTGGAAGCGATGATCAAACAAGCACTGGAAAGCAAGCCCCGTGAACACCATTTTACAAAAAAGTTCATTACCGAAACAGAAACCAAGTCTATGTTTCAAATTGGTGGATGAAGCAAAAAAGGGGAACGAGGGATTCGTTCCCCTTTTTTGAATAGGGAAGATATGATCCAATTTTATTAATAACGTTCTGTCTTTGTTATGGCTTAATATGTCGCTTTCAAAGCGACCATTTCCAATCTTCTCTTTGTTATCCTAGGTTTATCAAAGAATGGAGGATGACAAAGATGAAAACAGAATTGGTGTTTATTTTGGATAAAAGTGGTTCAATGTCCGGGCTTGAAGCAGATACAATCGGCGGCTACAACTCCATGCTGAAAAAGCAGCAAAAGGCAGAAGGAGAGGCGATTGTCACCACTGTATTATTCAATCATGCTTATGAATTATTGCACGACCGTATCAATGTAAAAGGAATATCACCAATTAACGAAGCAGATTATGAAGTGGGTGGCACAACGGCACTGCTCGATGCCATCGGTCTGACCATCCAAAAAATCGTTAATGTTCAAAAAAGAACAAGTGAGGCGGAACGTGCTGATAAGGTGTTATTCGTCATCACAACGGATGGTTTGGAAAATGCCAGCCGTGAATATTCGGCGGATAAAATCAAAAAAATGGTCAAGCATCAAAAAGAGAAATATGGCTGGGAATTCATGTTCCTTGGTGCCAATATTGATGCTATCTCAACCGCTCAACAATTCGGAATAGACGAGGATTTCGCCGTAGATTACCGCGCTGATGAAATCGGAACCCAATTAAACTATGAAGCTGTAAACGAGGTTGTCATGAAGTTTCGAAGCGGCAAGAAAATTGACCGAAGCTGGAAGGAAGGAATCGAACGGGATTATAATCAGCGTTCGAACAACTAATACTCTCAATTAACAAAAAAATAACGGGGTACTTGCTAGTAAGGTCATCATGGCTGTTCCGTTCTAAGTTTCCAATAGAGTACGATTATCAAAGATTTAAAATGACTAGAAATAGTACAACAAAAAGAGGATTCCTAAAGGGAGTCCTCTTTTTGTTCATGAGGAGGTTGAACTGGAATTTATTGGTTGTTTTTGTTTGTAAACATGGGTAATATTGGTAATACGACTAATTTTAATTGTAAAAAAATGTCTATAAACCCAAGCAGACTTTTTTGCAATTACTAGAAACTCTAGAAAAAAGGGTGAAATTATGACGATTACGGTTGAAAACTTGTATAAAAAATACAACGAGAAAATTGCTATCAATGGGCTGTCTTTTGAAGTTCGACCAGGAGAAGCTTTTGGTTTATTAGGAGGAAATGGAGCAGGGAAAACGACGACAATTCGTTCTATTTTAGGATTAATCGATTTTGATGGGGGGCAAATAAAGTACAAAGATAAAGAAATAGGTAAAATGAAACCAACTATTGGTTACCTACCTGAAGAAAGAGGTTTGTATCCCAAAGAGAAAGTTTCCACTCAGCTGATTTACCTTGCCCAACTCGAAGGAATGAAAAAAAAAGAAGCTCAAAAGGCTTTAGAATATTGGCTGTCTAAGCTTGGAATTTTGGAATATAAAGAAAGTAGAGTAGAAGAACTCTCGAAAGGAAATCAACAAAAAGTTCAAATCGCATCTACTCTCCTTCATAATCCAGATTTGGTCATCTTAGATGAACCTTTTAGTGGATTAGATCCGGTAAATTCTGATTTGCTATCCTCCATTGTTAAGGAGTTAATTGCAATGAAGAAAATGGTGATTTTCTGCAGCCATCAAATGAACCATGTGGAAAAGTTTTGTGAAAATATCTGTATTTTGAAGAATGGTCAAACGTTAGTATCTGGAAGAATAAAAGATTTAAAACACGGTTTTAAAGAGTCAAAGGTCTTTATTCAAACAGAATCAAGACTAGATCAACTGCTGTCTAATCATCCTTTCATTACTAAAATAGACAAAGTGTATAATGGTTGGGAATTGGTTACTTTACCGAAACAAGCACCGCAGTTAGTTGTTAAAGAATTAATATTACAAGAGATAGTAGTAAAAGGATTCCGAATTATGGAGCCGAGCCTCCACGAAATATTTGTCAACGTTGTAGGAGGAGAAAAGCAATGAATGCTTTTAAATTGGTCTTTCTGTATTCATTTTTGGAAAAAATTAAATCAAAAGGTTTTTTTGTTACTACTTTTATTACAGTAGGCTTGCTGGCAGCAGTTATTTTTCTACCTGATCTATATAACAAAATGTCTTCGGATGTGGAGAAAAAGGTATATGTAATCAATGAAATTGAAAACTTACCACTTTCTTCTGAGATATTAAAAGAAAATATATCAAAAGACTATAAATGGATAATAACAAGCAAAGAAAAAGAAAAAAAACTAATCAAATCTATAAACAAAGATGAGAAGATCATGCTGATTAAGATAAGCCAGCCGAACAACACAACCCCAACAGTTGAAGTTACATCAAATAATATGCAGGAGTGGTCATTCGTTAATTCATTTATAAATACTATTCAGAGCATGCATATGATACAGACAATTGAATCAATGGAACTTACCCACGAACAAGCTTCTAAATTAACCACACCGATTGATGTGAAAATGAATGAGGTTAATAATAAAAAGAAGAGTTTTGAAGAAAATTACATACCAATCTATTTAACTCTCTTTTTACTATATTTTCTAATTATGAATTTTGGTTCAAATGTAGGAACATCCATTGCAATAGAAAAAAGTTCGAGAATTAAAGAGGTGTTAATCACGAAGGTAAAACCCATATATTTGTTATCAGGAAAAATTTGCGGCATTGGAACTGCAGGGCTGCTTCAATTTGGGATTATTATCATCTCGTTGTTACTTTTGTTAAAAGTGAATCCAAATAAGACAACTGAGTTATTTGGAATGAACTTTGACTTGTCTATTTTAACTGGAGATACGCTAATCTATCTATTACTATTCTTTATCCTTGGATATATTTTATATTCAGCTTTATTTGCTGCAATCGGCTCTTTAGTTAGCAGATCAGAAGAAATAAATCAAGCAGCTGTTCCTGTTTCAGTACTTATGATGGTAGGATTTCTTATGGGAATTTCCATTATGGCCGATGCAGATAGTCAATTGGCCAGAACTTTATCTTACGTTCCTTTTTTTTCACCATTTATTATGATCGTTCGTATCGGAATGACAACTATTTCCCCAGTTGAGCTTATCTTACCAACGGCTGTTCTATTAATCTTTATCATTCTCACTTGTTTTGTAGCAGCAAAAGTATATAAAGTGGGTGTGCTTATTTACGGTAAAAAACCGAATGTAAAACTGCTTTTTAAAAGCATGAAACAAATGTAGGTGAAAAGAAGGGAAAATGTTTTATTAATAAATGGGATCTCATTATTGGGGTGAATGAAAAAGAAATAATTCACACGCATGCAAAAAAAGGGTGGGGTCATGCTATCTGATAATGAACCGAATCATATCACGTGTAAATTTCAAACGTTACCTCTATACTAATAATGAATAACCATCAGGAGGGATAAACGTGCATATTGAAATGTGGACTGATTTTGCTTGACCATTTTGCTATATTGGCAAAAGGCGTCTGGAGGACGCATTAAAGCAGATTGATCATCCAGTTGAAGTGACATACAGATGCTTCGAATTGGATCCGACAGCGGGTCGGGATATAAAAGAAAATGTATACGAAATGCTAGCAAAGAAATACGGAATGAGCATCGCTCAAGCTAAAGAAAGTAACGATAGGTTAGTACAAACGGCAAAGGAAATTGGATTGGATTATCAAATGGATACTCTAATTTTGACGAACACGTTTGATGCTCACCGATTAACCATGTACGCGAAAAAACAAGGTTTAATGAAAATAATGACCGAACGTATTTTACGCGCCTATTTTACCGAATCCAAGCATATTGGAGATCATCAAACCTTAACGGAATTGGCAGTAGAAGTCGGATTGAACAGGGAAGCTGTAGAACAAATGCTGGCTGGCGATGAGATGGCAGATGCCGTTCGTGCTGACGAGCAAGCAGCCAAACAGTATGGCATTTCAGCTGTCCCATTCTTCCTTATTAATAAAAAATACGCTTTAACGGGCGCTCAGCCAACTGAAGTGTTTGTTCAGGCTTTACAAAAAATCATCGCAGAGGATGAAATCGTCGTTTTAAACAACAAGGACGGAGTAGTCTGTGATGAGGATGGCTGTGAAATTCCTAAAAAACAGTAGACTTCTTAACATTTAATAAAATAAAAAATAGACTAGTCTCCGATACCGAAAATCAGGTATGGGGACTAGTCTATTTTATTTAACCAACAAACTATATCAAAATAAATAAATTAAGAAAAATTTAAGATAAATTTAATCAGGATTTACAATTAAAAGCCGAAAATAATGAACATAAAGATCGAGAGCATATACACCGTGAAAGGAGAAATGCACTATGCTTCCTTATGCAATCATAACAATAAATTTGGCTTTTTTGTTATACACGATTGGGGTTTGGAGCGAAAAAAAGCAAGGCAGCTTGAGAAAATGGCACTTATTAATCTTTTGGTTAGGACTTGGGTTTGATACAATCGGGACCACGTTGATGAGTATCAATGAAAGCGGGTTTATCTTTAATTTACATGGAATTACCGGAGCACTGGCGATTTTATTAATGTTATTTCATGTTGTCTGGGCATCCATTGTCATCATTGCCAACAACAGACAAGCTAAGCTGCATTTTCACAAACTAAGTATCCTTGTTTGGATGATTTGGACCATACCATTCTTCACTGGCGCGAAAATGGGTATTGGGGCATAGGTACATAGGGACGGTTCTACCGTCCCCATTTGCTAAAAAAAGCCTAGGAAAACCTCAAACCGTACTGTTAGTTGGTGAAACAATCCTTAAATAAGAGATTCACGAGAACCGTCCCCATGTGTTAATAAATAATATGTAAGCGCATACATTAATAGTAAGACAATGGAGGTGGTTGAATTGTTTTTTCAAATGAACTCGGAGTATATCCAATATCTTAACGACCCTTATAAAAATGGAATGAATTATGATCAATGGAAGGAACAGAAAAAACGTCAGCAGTCCGATAAAAACAAAAATACTAAAACCACAAAATACACGTAATCTATTTCGTAAGGTAAATTACAATCACCATAAATCTATGTCTAATAATATTTTCATTCACGGCATTCTGTAAAAGGGATGTCGTTTTTATTTTTCAAAAGAAAAGTCCGGTTAGTTAGAACATCCCATTCTCATTAGCGGAATCCTCAGGTATCGGTTGCCCTAAATCCCACAATTCAACGATTTGGTTGTCTTGGAAGCGAAAGATATGGACAACCGCCACACCGAGATCATTTGGATTTTGCTTCACATGCGAGTGCACCACAACAGTATCTTTCTCTTGAATCGCATGCTTGACCTCAAGTGTTTTGTTAGGGTTCTTCGCTGCATTCTCTTCCATCGCGAGCATAAGCGAATCAGCATCACCACGAAAGAAAGGATTGTGGTGACGAAAATTCGGAGCTATGTAATTCTGATAAGCTTCACGAACTCTCCCTGCTGCTACTTTCTGCAGAAACGAAACGGCTATCTCTTTACGAGAGAGTGTAGATAAAAACGGCTGGTCTTTACTCATATCAATCATCCTTCTTATTGCGAATTAATTGAAGTGTAAGGGAAGCATAAAATTATGTCAATTGTGGTAACAAGGGGGATAGTAACAATCCAGATTGACCCCGGTCATCTAAAAAGTATCTACCGTAAGGGGCGGTACCCAGTGATTGCACCTATAGCAGGTAAATGATATGCTGATAAAAATTATACTAATATCATTAAAAGGAGATTTACGATGATTAATAAAGTTGGAAAAATTACATTATATGTTCAAGACCAAGCTCAAGCAAAAGACTTTTGGTTAAATAAAATGGGATTTGTTTTAAAATTTGAACAGCAGATGGGTCCAAACATGTCGTGGATCGAGGTTGGACCAAGTGAAGACGAATTTACCACTTTAGTTCTTTACTCAAAGGCAGCAATGGAACAACATAAACCAGAAAAGGTGGCCCATCCATCCGTTCTCTTCAGCACAACCGATATTGAATCTGCTTATGAAAAAATGAAGCAAAATGGAGTTAAGGTAGACGAACTGTTAAAAATGCCATTTGGAACAATGTTCACTTTTTATGATCAAGATGGTAATGATTATATTTTAAGAGAAGATAAATAGGAGAATTGCTCCTTTGGGGTTATAGCAAAAATTACATAGACACAATAAAAGAAGGTGGCAGGCACCATTTAGATAACATGGGCCTGCCACCTTTTTTTCTTAGCATTAACACGTGAATTCCCAGCGAAAAAGAATTATGATAATAAATAGCTACATATTTTAGAAAGGTTGATTTCTTCAATGCCGAATGCCAATTTGAATAAAAGTCTCAATACCCTTCGAAAAATTTACTCAGATAATCTTTCCGTAACCTTAATTGCTGAAGACTTAATTTCTTGTTCTTTAGATGATGATCCTGAAGCAATTAAAAGGAAAATGGAAGAGTTTGATTTTGATTATTTCGGAGTGGAATCCAATGGAAAAATAATCGGATATATCATGAAACAGGAATTGGGAGATCAATCGATTTCGAATTACGTTCATTATTTTGCGATGGAAGATCTTGTTTCAGAATCAACCTCACTAATAGAAGTATTGCAAATCTTAAAGGAAAAGCACCCTGTCTTTATTTTAGAAAAAAATCAAGTAAGTAAATTAATCACGGTTGCTGATTTACAAAAGCAGCCCATTCGCATGCTGGTGTTTGGTTTGATCTCACTGCTGGAAATGGAATTAGTCCAATTAATTATGAACTCTTATCCCAATGAAGACTGGAAAAGCTGCTTAAGCGAGGGGAGAATGACGAAAGTAGTCCAGGTTCATGAAACGAGGAAAGAGAAGAACGAGGGCTTGGGAGTTATCGAATGCTTACAGCTTTCAGATAAAGGAACCATCATCAAAAAAACACCTGGCCTATTGAAACAACTAGGCTTTGTTTCAAAAACCGATGCAGCACAGTTCTTTCGATCGATTGAAGAAATGCGAAACAATACAGCTCATTCCCAGGAATATGTTTACGAAGATTTTAATGAATTCCTTGAAAATATTAATCGAGTGGAGAAAATATTAGATTTGATTTCGATGTAGATATTACCAGAATGCTCGGGAGGGAAAACCTTGAATATTGCATTTTTTATCATACCTAAAAAAGAAGTTGCCTTTATTAAGTTCGAATCGACGATGAGACAAGCATTAGAAAAAATGGAGCATCATAAATATACAGCAGTCCCATTATTAAGCGAAGACGGGAAATATGTCGGGACGATAACTGAGGGCGATTTATTATGGAAATTTAAAAACACCCCAGGTTTATCGCTTGAAAATGCCCACCAGATCAAGTTAAAAGATATTCCGTTACTTCGCAATAATGAAGCGATCCGAATTGATGCGGAAATTGAAGATATCATCGAAAGAGCCATGGAGCAAAATTTTGTACCTGTAGTGGATGATGGCGGCGTGTTCATCGGAATCGTCACACGTAGAGAGATTATTAAATATTGTGCGGAAAAATTATTTCAAAACAGAATATTAGCTGCAGATTACAGACAATGAAATGAATAAAACGGAGGAGGTATTTGCGATGAATGACCGAGAACGTCGCGATTCCAAAAACTAAATTTAAAAAACTTCAGTTTTTGGAAGAAAACCTCCTCTTTTGTTAAAAAAGTAAAATTTTTCGCGTTTTTTTAGTAAAAACCGGGGCAATTATAAAGAAAATTCCTCTTTTTTTAAAAAAAACTACTTACTTTTTTTAAAATACCTCCTTTTTCAAAAATTTTTGCCCGTTTGGAGGGGCTTATGCTCATTTAAATGTGGATATGAACCATCTAAAAAAATATATGGTACAACTTTAAAAATATATGGACCAACTTTAAAATTATATAGACCAACTTTTAAAATATATAGGACAAGCTGAAAATTTTATGGGACAACTTTAAAAGATATCGGACAACTAATAAATATATGAGACAAATAAGCTCAAAAATATCATGGGGAGGATTCACTTTAAAAAATGAAACCAAACAGTACCCGTGTAAGTAAAGAAGTGATTATTTTCATTTTAAGAGCCGCTGATGAAATTATTGGTCAAGGGGGGAGAACGCTTCTTGCTAAAATTTTAAAGGGATCTAGGGAGAAGAAAGTTTTGCAACTTGAATTGGATCAGTGTCCGGTCTATGGCTGGTTTCGTTCTGAAAAACAAGAGGAGATTTTGAAGAAATCGACTGGGTGATTGACAATGATTTTCTTGATATTAAGTACTTCGGAAAATTGCCCATGATCATTTTCACGGAACGGGGCTGGATGATTGAGGCGAATGAGCGGGCAGACGAATTTTTAAGAGAATGGGATCAATGGTTGGAAGAAGGAAGGTCTAATCCTGAAATGAGCTACTTGAAGGATCGAAATCGCAATATGATCCTTTTATTATTAGAAAAGATTAAAGAAACAAAGGATAAAAAGTACATACCCTATTTAGAGGCTTGGGAGAAAAATTGAGTATAAAAAGGTAAAAGCAGAGATTAGAGCAACAATTAATGCCTTGGAATTGGATGAACCAATTGATCTTCAATCAGCACAAGAAAGGGATGAGCTTCTTAATGAAGCTTTAAAGGGGGCGCCCCCTCAAGACCTACTCCTAAAGTGCTGGGAATGTGGAGAAAGGTTTATTTTTACAATTGGTGAGCAACAATTCTATAAACAAAAAGGCTTTGAATACCCAAAAAGATGTGCAGGATGCCGCGAACGCAGATATGATGACATTTATTAGAGCAAAGTTTTTAATCGAAAAATACCTATCGAGCCTTGTAGGTGAATGAAAGGACGTTCAATATGACATTTTTAGAAAAAATAAAACCACATTTACTAAGTAATGACTTTCTCATACAACAAACTGTACTCTATGCTATCCACGATTACCCATTCGTACCTGAAGAATGGACGGTTGATTTATTAAAAGAAGCTTTTGTAAACGAAGAAAAGCAAGACTCGATTCTCATTTATGTCGAAAATCAAACGTTTAATGAAGACGCAGTCAAGATTTTAATAGAAAATATCCCAATGATGGACAAGACAAAGGTCCATTTAGCAATAAACTTATTAGACCATATTGACCCGGAACTTGCTCTAAAATATAAAGAGCCGTTGGCAAGTTATATTCCCGAGGAGATGTGGACTTTATACGAGTTAATCCAAAACGGTACGGAAGAAGAAGTATACACAGAATATGGAAAAATACTAAATTCCCTTGAAAGCGCTGATACTTTCAAGCATGATCTATACATAAAAGCGAAGAAACTGGCAGCCTGTATTGTTAAAAATAACTGGATTACAGAGGAAGAAATAGACTCCGTTATTCAAGAGGAATTTAAAGAACAGTGGTTTTCATTTAACGGAATCTTGACGATATACATGATTGGTTTACTAAAACTAGATAAGTATATCCCATTGCTGGCAAGCCTATTAGAACGCGATGATGAAATCATGTTGGAAGAAGTTTCCGTTGCCTTAATTGGATTGCAATCGGATGAGGTTGTTCAGGAGGTTAGACCTTATTTAAATAAAGAGAATTCGATTATTTATGCTACCTCCATCGTGGAAAATATAAAATCAGACCTCGCGGTTCAGTCTTTAAGGGTGGCCTATCATGATGCAGAAGAACTTGAAGATCAAGATCTGGTAATCGAAGCTCTCTGTCATCAACTATCTGAAGAGGCAATTCCCGAAATTTGTGATCATATGGATAAAGAGTATTTCTCTAGCCTTGTTGATGTAGAGCAGACGGTATATAGTTATTATTCCATATTAGGCGAGCGCCACCTGGACCTAGAGCTGTGGAGAAAAGTAGCGATGGATAGAGAAATGAATGGCAGAGATAGAAGTAAACAGAACAATATACTGACAACTGCCCCTATCAAGAACGAAAATAAAGTTGGCCGTAATGATCCGTGTCCATGCGGAAGTGGGAAAAAATATAAAAAATGCTGTGGGAAATAGATTTTGGAATCAGGATCTGGTGCAGTGATTTTTAGGTGGGGTACCATTCCAAAGTGGATGGTGCCTTTATTGTGGGTTTGGTTACGGGGCTTAATGGTTCTGTGATCAAGTCTACAGAAATGTGCTGCTAGCCCGCCCTGGATTTAATAAAAGCCTAGGCTTTGGGATAAAATCTCCTCATTTTAAAAAAAATTTATATTTTTCTAGATTTTTTTCGTGTTTTTTAGTAAAAACCGGGACAGTTATCAAGAAAATTCCTCTTTTTTTTAAAAAAACTACGTATTTTCCGAAGAAATACCTATTTTTAAAAAATATTTGCTCGTTTGAGAGAGCTTATGCCCATTTAAATGTGGATATGGACCAACTTAAAAAATATATGGTACAACTTTAAAATTATATGGACCAACTTTAGAAATATATAGACCAACTTTTAAAATATATCGGACAAGCTAAAAATTTTATGGGACAACTTTAACAGATATCGGACAACTAATAAATATATGAGACAACTAAACTCAAGTCTCAAAATTCATGCTTCTCATCATTTTCCACACGATATCAACCCGACAACCCACCCATTTATAGGCACAACAAAGGAAAGCCCCAATATACAACGAGACACACTACTTTTCACCCTCCAAATCCAAGACAGAATACATAGAAATCGTACCACCCAAGATCTCAAAATGAGACAAAACAGGATGACCATCCCATTTTGTCTCATTTTTGTGGCAACATTCTACTAAAAAACCCAATCAAATCGGCTCTAACCGTTTGGCACGCATCTTGCATTATAGGAAGGTGTAAACAAATTTTACAAATAGGGAGGCAGAAAAAATGAGAACGGTAAATAGCAAAGAAATCACTTTAACAAAAGAAAAAGCACAATGGATGTATCAAAAGATGTTGGAGATTCGGATTTTCGAGGATAAGGTGCATGAGTTATTTACTCAAGGTATTTTGCCGGGATTTGTTCATTTGTATGCAGGCGAAGAAGCGGTCGCAGTCGGGGTTTGTGCCCATTTAACCGATAAAGATAGTATTACGAGCACCCATCGCGGACACGGCCATTGTATTGCCAAAGGCTGTGATTTAAATGGAATGATGGCTGAGATTTATGGCAAAGTAACAGGATTGTGTAAAGGTAAGGGCGGATCGATGCACATTGCAGACTTTGACAAAGGGATGCTGGGCGCGAATGGGATTGTCGGCGGAGGCTTTCCGCTCGCATGTGGTTCTGCTTTAACAGCGAAGTACAAAAAGACCAAAAATGTAAGCGTTTGCTTTTTTGGCGATGGAGCACAAAACCATGGTACCTTCCATGAAGGAATCAATTTGGCTGCGATTTGGAAGCTTCCGGTAGTTTTTGTTGCAGAGAATAACGGCTATGCAGAAGCTACGCCATTTACCTATGCGTCCAGTTGTGAATCAATCGTCGATCGTGCAGTTGCTTATAACATCCCGGGAATTAAGGTGGATGGGAAGGATGTCCTTGCTGTCTATCAGGCAGCAGAGGAAGCGGTTGAACGAGCACGCCGCGGTGAGGGTCCAACACTAATCGAATGTGTGACCTATCGAAATTACGGCCATTTTGAGGGAGATGCTCAAAAGTATAAAACTGAGAAAGAAAAAGCCGAACATAAGCAAGAAAAAGACGCCATTCTTCTATTTAAAAATCATCTAGTAAGCGAACAGCTTTTGCCTGAGTCTGAAATTGTCCTATTGGAAAAATCCGTTGAGGAAGCGGTTAATAAAGCAGTGAAATTCAGTGAAGAAAGTCCGTATCCAAGTGCATCCGAATTGTTAACGGATGTCTATGTGTCCTATTAAAGACATGTGGAAATGCCTGATTATCATATAAGTGCAATTTATAAAAATAAAAATCATTCAGTTTAGCCAATTAAAAGGAGGATTCTAACATGACAAGAAAACTAAGTATGTCAGCTGCCATTAATGAGGCGATGAAGTTTGCGATGCGGAAGGACGAAAATGTCATTTTAATGGGTGAGGATGTAGCCGGTGGAGCTGAGGTGGATCATCTCCAGGATGAAGAGGCATGGGGTGGAGTACTAGGCGTTACGAAAGGCCTTGTTCAGGAATTCGGCCGTGAGCGAATTTTAGATACGCCGATTACCGAGGCAGGATATATGGGTGCAGCAATGGCAGCTGCATCGACTGGGCTAAGACCTATTGCCGAGCTCATGTTCAATGATTTTATTGGCAGCTGTTTAGATGAAGTGTTAAATCAGGGGGCTAAATTCCGATATATGTTCGGGGGGAAGACACAGGTTCCCGTCACGATTCGCACCATGCACGGTGCCGGATTTAGAGCAGCAGCGCAGCATTCTCAGAGCTTATATGCTTTATTTACGGCGATTCCAGGTGTAAAAGTAGTGGTTCCGTCCACTCCATATGAAGCAAAGGGATTATTACTCGCAGCAATTGAGGATAACGATCCGGTTATCTTTTTCGAAGATAAAACCCTCTATAATATGACCGGCGACGTACCTGAAGGTTATTATACGATTCCATTAGGAAAGGCAGATATTAAGCGGGAGGGAACAGATGTAACGATTGTCGCCATTGGTAAGCAGGTCCATACAGCACTAGAGGCGGCACAACAGCTTGCCAAAAACGGGATTGAAGTGGAGATAGTGGATCCACGCAGCTTGTCACCATTAGATGAAGAGACGATTCTTTCGTCTGTTGCTAAAACAAATCGCTTAATTGTCATAGATGAAGCAAATCCAAGATGCAGTATCGCGACGGATATTGCAGCGCTTGTTGCTGATAAAGGCTTTGATACGCTTGATGCTCCAATCAAACGGATTACGGCACCACACACACCAGTACCATTCTCTCCGCCGCTCGAAGATCTCTATCTTCCTAAAGCCGATCGCGTGGTGAAAGTGGTCGCGGAGCTATTAGGGACACCAATTGAAGCATAATCCAGGGCTTAGGAAGGAGAGATCGAGATGGCGGTAGAAGTAGTCATGCCGAAACTGGGAATGGCCATGAAAGAAGGTACAGTGTCGATATGGAATAAGGGAGTTGGCGATCCCGTTCAAAAGGGAGAACCAATCGCAAGTGTTAGTTCCGAAAAAATCGAAATCGATGTGGAATCACCTGCAGAGGGAACCGTTTTGAAAATTACGGTTCCTGAAGGTGAAGGGGTCCCGCCAGGAACGGTTATTTGTTATATCGGAAATCAAGGCGAAGAAATTGCAGGGGACCATGCAAATGCAAACTTACAAAATACAAATCTTGAAAAAGAAACCGCTGTTCCAGAAAAAATTGAGTCGATTCTCCCAACACCACCAAGTACTGAAAGTGATCGGGTAAAAATATCTCCGGTAGCTAAGAAAATGGCTGAGGCTGCCAACCTTAATATTGAAACCCTTATCGGGACGGGGCCTGGAGGAAGAATTACGAAGGAAGATGTCCAGGACGCGATACAACAAGCACAAGCACAAACAACACAAGCACAACCTGAGCAGAAGCAGGAAATCGCCAAAGCACCGGTGAAGCCTGTCGAAGAAACACAGCAAATCCCTGTCAGCGGCATTCGTAAGGTAATTGCCGAGCGAATGTATGCCAGCCTGCAAAAAACAGCACAGCTGACGCTTAACATGAAGGTCGATGTGACCGACTTAATCCAATTACAAAAGCAAACAGCCCAAATCATCCAAAAACGATTCGACAACAAATTATCGCTAACCGACTTCATTGCCCGAGCTGTTGTGCTAGCCCTTAAGCAACACGAGCAAATGAACAGTGCCTATATCGACGATAAAATCCATTTATTTAAATCAGTACATCTTGGCATCGCCGTTGCACTAGAACGGGGATTGGTCGTCCCGGTCATTCTCTATGCGGATGGATGCAGTGTTAATGAATTGTCCCGAAACATTAAAGCATTGGCTCAGAAGGCTAGACAAGGCGAGCTTTCCAATGAGGAAATGCAGGGTTCAACGTTTACGATTAGTAATCTCGGCGGCTACGGGATTGAACATTTTACTCCCGTTTTGAATCCGCCTGAAACAGGAATTCTTGGTGTGGGAGCAACCTATGATACCCCTGTGTTTATTGGTGAAAAATTAGAACGAAGAAGCATTCTGCCGCTAAGTTTAACGTTTGACCACCGTGTTTTAGATGGCGCACCTGCTGCAGCATTTTTACAAACGGTCAAACAATATTTAGAAGAGCCCATTACGATGCTTTTATAGAAGGAAGGGAATGCTTTGGCAAAAATCGTAATCATTGGTGGAGGTCCTGCTGGATATGTGGCTGCAATTACTGCAGCCCAGCATGGCCAGGATGTGACGATCATTGATCAGGGATCACTTGGTGGTACTTGCCTAAATCAAGGGTGCATGCCAACCAAATCACTTTTACAAAGTGCGGATGTATATAATCAGTTTAAAAAAGCGAATGAGTTTGGAATTCGCCTGCCTTCTGGTCAAATTGAAATAGATTGGGCAGAGGTTCAACAACGGAAAAATGGAATTGTATCAACTCTCGTTCAAGGGATTCATTATTTAATGAAGAAAAATAAAGTGAAGGTGATCAAAGGAGCTGCTCGTTTCGTCACAAGTCAAGTGTTACAGGTAGAGGCAAATGGAAAAACTGAAGAATTAACTGCCGATAAGACGATCATCGCTACTGGCTCGGAACCTGTCCCGTTACCATTTGCCCCTTTTGACGGAAATTGGGTCATCGATAGCAGTCAGGCGATGTCGCTTCCAACCATTCCGGCTTCGCTGTTGATTATTGGCGGGGGAGTAATAGGCTGTGAGTTTGCTAGTATATATAGTCGACTGGGAACAAAAGTAACCATTGTCGAGATGGCTGACCAGCTGCTTCCGGGAGAGGATAAAGATATCGCCGCGATTCTACATAAGCAGCTTGAATCGGATGGGGTGACGATTTACCTTTCAGCGGCATTAAAAGAATTGAACTCGTCCCAAAAGACCGCGGTATTTGAAAATAATGCTGGTCATCATGAGATTCAAGCGGATTTCGTTCTTGTTTCCATCGGCCGAAAGCCGAGAGTCAATCAATTAGGCCTCGAGAATATCGGTATTGATTTTACAAGAAAAGGAATCCAGGTGGATGAAAGCATGAAAACGACGATTCCGAATATTTTTGCTTGCGGAGATGTAGTCGGGGGCATTCAGCTTGCTCATGTTGCTTTTCATGAAGGAACGGTAGCCGCTTTAAATGCCAGTGGGATGGATGCTAAAGTGAATTATCGTGCCGTGCCGCGCTGTATTTATACTTCGCCTGAAATCGCTAGCGTAGGTTTAACCGAAAAGCAGGCAAGAGGAGAAGTCGGTGATATTCGAATCGGTGAGTTTCCGTTCGCTGCCAATGGAAAGGCGTTAATCGCGAATGAACGTTTGGGCAAAGTTAAAGTGTTAATCGAACCGCAATTTGGAGAAATTCTCGGGATTTCGATAGTCGGAGCACACGCCACCGAACTGATTGGACAGGGAGCTGTTATGCTTCAGGCTGAAATGACAACAGAGGTCATGGAGCATTTCATTGCCGCTCATCCAACCCTTTCAGAAGCCCTCCATGAAGCATTGCTAAGTGCAGTTGGTCATGCTGTTCATGTTTAATAGAACAGTATCGAAAATAAGCAGGATTTTCTTGTTTGAAAAATTCGGCAAACTTCGCGCATCTGACGCGAAGTTTGTTTTTTTATTTTTCAATATAGTTCGGATTCTTCATTGATAGCGAATCTATTTTTTAATATAATTGTATTTGTAAGCGTTTTCAAATCCTCATACAATTAAAATCTATCTGATACCCCGTATTTCTTCTTAGCCAATACATACCGCATAGCGAATTCAAATTTAGGTGAAATTTGAGGTGGTTCCATGAATCCTAATACGATTTATTTAGATACGTGGAAACGATTTGTTAAAGAAGGCGTTCTCGATTCGGCCCGCTTAAACAAGCGCATTTTGGAATCGTGGTATCGCTGCAAAAAAGAACAGGTAAATCCCTATTTAAATAAAGGGCTCCATGTGCTAACTGAGGAGGAACTGCTCAGCAAAAAAGATAAGAATTCACTGCTTTTAGAAATCGCATCCCCTTATTTATCCCAGATGGAACAAGCAATCAAAGACTCCGGAATGATGACGCTGCTTGTCGATCCAGACGGTTATGTCCTATCTTTATCCGGAAATGAAAAAACATTAATGGATGCAAACAGAATTAATTTTGTAGAAGGCGTTCGCTGGACGGAAGCGGAGGTCGGAACAAACGCAATCGGAACAGCCATTCAAACAAAAGAACCGGTCATCATTCACGGTGTCGAACATTATTCTGTCGCTTCCCATTACTGGAGCTGCTCCGCTACACCGATCCTTGATGAAAATAGAAACTTGCTCGGTGTTATTGATGTATCGTGCCCACTCGAGAAATCGCATCCGCTTATGTTTGGGATGGCTACTTCAATTGCCTATGCAATCGAAAAGGACTTAAACAAACGATTTTTTCGAAAAGAAATTTCCTTGATTCAACAAGCGACTGAACTAGCTGAGAAACGGCCAAATCAATTATTCGTTATCTGTAATCGACAAAATGTCATCATTGCTGCGAGTAAAGCGGTTCGCAATAAATTTCCTCAAGTGCTTGGGATGAACCTCCAAGATCTGTTACATAACCGCTATCAAATCGATATTCGCATGCCTTTTCTTGCTAGAGAAGACAACAGTATAAATGGAAGCTGTATTTACTTATCAGAAATTGTCACTTATAAACCACACCAATTACTGGTCGAAAAGCCTTTTATTTATAAAGGGGAATGTGGAACAAGTGAGGTTTTTCAAACCACGTTGAAAAAAGTAAAACTTGTCGCTCCAACCGATGCAACAGTAATGATTACTGGTGAGACCGGGTCGGGAAAAGAGTTGATTGCACAGGCCATTCATGATAATAGCACACGAAAAAACGGGCCGTTTGTCTCGATAAATTGCGGAGCCATTCCGAAAGATTTAATCGAAAGCGAACTGTTTGGTTATGTTGGAGGTGCGTTTACTGGTGCCAGACGGCATGGATATAAAGGGAAATTTGAACAGGCACACACCGGAACGATTTTCCTTGATGAAATAGGCGAAATCCCTCATTCCATGCAGGTCGCTCTATTACGTGTACTTCAGGAAAGGAAAGTAACACCAATTGGGAGTACAAATGAAGTCCCTTTTGATGTTCGGGTGATCGTCGCCACCCACCAGGATTTGGTCGAGCTTGTACAGCAAGGGGATTTTCGTGAGGATTTATTTTATCGATTAAATGTGTATCCAATCGCCGTTCCTCCTTTGAGAAAAAGAAAAGAAGATATTCCTCATCTAGTTGAATATATATGTAATCGCAACAATTGGAACATACCGAATATCGATCAATTATCTTCTAGATTAAAAGACTATGATTGGCCTGGGAATATACGTGAACTCGTGAATGTGCTCGAGCGATTACATATTATCGCTCCGGAAATGGAGTCAGATCAGGAAAACTTCTTTCAAATACTCGGACCGATTGCGGTTAAGGAGCCATCATCGACAGAACAGCAAGTTGAAGAAGCGGAAGCAAAGTTAAAAACAAGAGAAAAAATTCAACGGGATTTAATGTTGGATGCGTTAAATAAGACAAAAGGAAATGTAACGGCTGCGGCAAAATTAATTGATATTCCTAGAAGTACTTTTTACAGAAAGCTACAGAAGTTTGGATTGTAAGGTTAAGCTTCATAGAAAGCCGACTAAGCCGTTAAGCATTTTTAACAGCTTAGTTGGCTTTTTTATTTCAATTTGTGTTATCATAATTCCGCCCTAAAACGTACATTCTTGATAAAATCTACATTAAATGAATCAGGAGGACTAAAATGCCGCAATTAATTTTCAAAGGAATTTCAGTCGAACAGGTGAAAACAATAAGTAGTCCATTGGTCAGGGACCTGGCCGAGCTATGTAATTGTGATACGGACAATTTCACTTTAGAAATCCCACAATCTATTTTTATTTCTAACGGAGAGGAGGTTGCGGCGTTTCCTTTCATCGAAGTGAAATGGTTTGAACGCGGTCAGGAATTACAAGACCAATTTGCCAATATTATTACAAAATCCATACAGTCATTAGGCGTTCCGGAGGTGGAAGTGGCTTTTACAGTATTTTTGGAGTCTGCTTATTATTCAAATGGGAAGCATTTTGCTTGATTAGATTGTCTAGCTCCTTATCGGAATTACACAGACACCACTCTATTAAATGTAGACACCTTTATTTGTTTTAATAAGGAAAATATGCAGGAAAATATCCTCTTTTAATCGAATTAATAGACTAAAAGGAGGGAAAAAGCTATGGGATATATGGAGAACGAACTGAATGATTTGGAAAAAGGAACTATTTATACTACAGAAGAAATAGCCAGTATCGTGAACAACAAAAAAGATGCACTTGTTTTAAGTGAAGATACTTCCTTCTTTGAAAAAGGAGATACTTCATCCCGCTATTTAGTCATGAATAAAATAGAATCTTTTATCCATCGAAATGATGGAGGATCTTATTTTATCCCGAGCTCCAAGCAATTAATTTATATTGTGAAAAAATGTAATTAATTTATTGGCCAACCGTTTTGAAAAAAGTTATCCATGTAGATCGACCGAAATGAATATTGTAAAACGTTAAATTACGGGCTCTCATTCCTTTCTGGAAGAGAGCCTGTTTGCATTGATGGAGGTTGTTTTTTTCATTCCATTAAAAATATCGTTTGTTGAGTTGTTATTCGTCTGATTATTCTTGCTATTTTAAGAAAACTTCGATTTAATAAAAATAAATAAACCTTTTTAGATCCTCTTTTTGAATCAGCAGAACCGTCCCCATGGAAAGGATTGGTGTGAGGTATCATGGATATGGCCCATAAGGTTGTTGAATTTGCCCAGAGTTCGACTAAGTCAAAATCATTCCGGCATAACTATCCTATTTCTGAAAAATTAAGACATGTAATGGTTGATGAGGTATTCCGTGATTTCAACAAATATGCGATGGATCGAAATTACCAATTTTATGTACCGATTATGAAGGTGTTTTTAGATGACCACGATGTAAAAAAGGAGAAGCTAACCGAGTTAGAGCTAAATTTGTTTTGGTGGCGACTGTTGTTTGATCTAAACTTGAATGTTACCAATAGTGTTGAAGACTACATCTCTAAAAACATTAAAAGGCTGAGCAAACAACCCTTTCTTATTTCTTGGCTAAGAGAATGTAAAAGGGCAACCCCAAAATTCTATCGAGTTGGGGATCTACATAATAATGAAGTAATCGATGTTACAGATGTACTAACAAAAGAAACATTTGAGGTATTAATTGAGGTTTCACAAGTGATTTCACCGATAAAAGGAGAAATCGTCATCGGTACTCTGCTTCCTTTAGGAGCTCATTTATTTTTCCCGGTGACCGATTTTTATCATTTTGACTATAAAGCAAGGGTGGTTATCGCCCAAAATCTGCCCTACTACTACGATAAACATTTAAAAGAATCCAACATTCATGAAGCATTCATAAACGTTCTTTCCGCCATGCTGCAGATTGAAAAAATGGTTTTATTATCCTAACTATTTAAGGTTTAATGAATCAAAATAAAAGGCACAACCACCTAATGCTTGGTAGTTGTGCCATACTAGTTGAAACGATCCGATGTTCCCTAGATCGTTCTTGCCACTTCATACGCATCCCAAATCGCTTTCATAACGCTTTCTGGTTTTACGGCATCTCCGATAAGATGGACATTTTCCGCTTTTACTTCTTCGTATAACTTATTGTCACTTTTATATCCTACTGAAACAACGACGTGGTCCGCCTTGATTTCCGAAGGCTCAGGGATTCCATCTGGTCCGGCGGCGAACAGTAATTTTGCTCTGTTCGCGATGTTTGGATAGTTTTTGATCATCGTTGTTACATAGACAGTGCCATCCTCATATTTCGTTACTTTTGAAGATTTCATTACATTTATCTTATAAAAATCTAACATTTCCATTAGCATATTGTAGTTGGCTGCAGATAATCCAAAGGAATTTAGAATCGTGTCGGTCGCTTCAATAACTGTTACTTTTTTACCTTTTTGCCCTAAATCACAAGCAATCTCAACCCCGGTTAATCCGCCACCAACGACGACTACGTTTTCTCCTGTAATTTCAGTGTGCAGCAGGGTGTCGATGGCATAGGTTACATTGGTTGAATCAAAGCCAGGAATATCAAGCTTGCGTTCTTTTGCACCAGTGGCTATGAATATCTCATCATAGTTATTTTCCGTTATAAATCCTTTGGTGATTTCAGTATTGAAATGAATCTTTACCCCTAAATCTTGAACCTGTTTGATATACCATGCCAATAACCGACGGTCATCATCTTTATACTTTAATGCAGAAGCAGGGATAAATGCCCCTCCAAGTTGATCCGTTTTTTCATATAAATCGACCTTATGTCCTCTTAACGCGCAAACTCGGGCTGCTTCCATACCGCCGAGTCCGCCGCCAACAACCAATATCCTTTTTTGCTGGTCAGAGTTTCCAATATCATATGTGTACTCTCTGCCGCAGGCGGGATTCACGGCACAAGAGATATCTTTTCCTTGGAATATTCGAGACAGGCAGCCATTATGACAGGCGATGCATGGACGAATATTTTCTACATCACCCTTGGCAAACTTATTGGCCAAATTAGCATCAGCCAATAACGGACGCCCCAATCCCATCATATCGATTTCGTTATTGGCAATAACTTCATTTGCTAATTCAGGATCATCGAATCTGCCTGCACAAATAACGGGGACGGAAACATGTTTTTTGAGAGCTTTTACATCTTCCAGATTACATGCTTTCGGCATATAAACAGGCGGATGCGGCCAAAACCAAGAGTCATAACTGCCATTATCGCAGTTCAACGCATCATATCCGGCTTCGGCAAGCTTTTGAGCAACAATGAAACTCTCTTCATAATCCCGGCCGAATTCTTCAAATTCTTCTCCTGGCAGGGCCCCTCGGTTAAAGCCTTTCATATAGCTTTTCACGCTGTACCGAACGGTGACAGGGTAGTTGGCACCACAGGCGGCTTTGATCGCTTGGACAATTTCAGTTGGAAAGCGGAGCCGGTTTTCTAAGCTTCCGCCGTATTCATCAGTTCGATGATTTGTATTGGCGATTGTAAATTGATCCAATAAATATCCTTCGTGGACAGCATGGACCTCAACACCGTCAATTCCTGCCAGCTTACAGGCGAGTGCGGCATTGGCGAACATTTCAATGTACTCATGAATTTCCTGCTTCGTCATCTCCCGATTCTTTTTCGTTGGATCCCAAACATTTGGGAGGACACTTGGAGCCGGGTCAGCAGGGTTATGACTGGAACGACCGGATAAGGCTGTAATTTGGACAATGACCTTGGAGCCATATTTATGTATTCCGTCCGCTAAATATTTTTGTTGCTCTACATACTGATCAAAGCCTGCACCCCTGTCGCCGGGACCATGTCCTTTTGGATACCAAGTTACAGGCAGTAGTCCGGTTATGATTAAACCCGTACCACCCTTGGCTCTTTCAATATAATAGTCTGCACCTTCTTTTGTGTAGGCCCCGTAAGGAGTCATCAGTCTTGGAGAAAATACACCCATTGGCATCATTGCAATCCGATTTTTTACTTCCATGCTTCCAATTTTAATTGGTGAAAATAAGGCAGGATAATGCTTTGACATAATAGACTTCCTCTCACATAGAATTTTGTAAGTTTAGTAGAAGTTAACTGACTATGTGAATAATATAACATTCTATTTCAAAAAAACTTTCCACTTCGCCAAATTGTCAAATTATTTTGTATTTTTTATAAAAATAACAATTATAAACTTTTTAAATAGAAGTATGAGGTAAATTTGAGGTTGGGAGAAAGTGACACAGGAGAACCGTCCCCATATTTCAAAAACCGTGTTAGATTATCTTACATGTATGATGTCAGATTTTTTCTCAAGATTTATACTTTTGAAAAATAGTTTTAATAGCCTTCTTCATTTTCATTACTAATACATAGAAGAGTCTATTAACTATTAAAAGAAAATAGGGAGGGTTTATATGAAGTTAAAAAAATCTTTATCGGTATTATTGACAGGAGCTTTATCAATTGGCCTATTGGCTGGATGTGGGGCAAAATCAGAGTCTACTGGCAATGAAGCAAAAACAGACGGGACCAAGGTGATTAAAATTGCCACACAAAGTCCGCTTTCAGGCGGAAGTGCAACACTTGGAGAAGCAATCAAGCTTGGAGCTCAATTGGCTTTAGATGAGCAAAAATCCAAATTTAAGGAAATGGGCTATGACCTACAGCTCGTCCCTTATGATGATCAAGCCGATCCAAAAAAGGGAGTTGCCAATGCTCAATCAATCGGTTCTGATAAAGATGTATTAGCGGTAGTAGGCCATTTTAATTCCGGTGTTGCGATTCCTTCTTCTGAAGTATATGAAAAGTACAGTATTGCGATGGTTTCTCCAGCTAACACAGCGGTTGAAGTCACCGAAAGAGGGCTGAAAACCGTCAACCGCATCGTTGCCCGTGATGACTCACAAGGTCCTGCAGGTGCTGATTATGCCGTTAAAACATTAGGGGCTAAGAAAATTTTTATTATTCAAGATAAAACCGCCTACGGATCAGGCCTTGCTGAAGCATTCAAGAAGGGGGCTGAAGAAGCTGGAGCCGAAATTCTTGGGTTTGAAGGGATTACCATTGGTGAAAAGGATTTTAACGGGGTACTTAACCAGATTCTTTCTAAAAAGCCTGATTTAGTCTATGTTGGCGGAATGTATGCAGAAGGCGGATTAATTATTAAACAAGCTCGTGAAAAAGGCATTGACATTCCTTTCATGGGTGGAGATGGCATGGATTCATCCACTCTTGTAGAAATTGCTGGAGATTCTGTGAAAAATACGTACATTACTTCAGTAGCAGGGGACTCTACTAAAACACAAACTGGTAAAAAGTTTATCGAAAACTACAAGAAAGAATTTAATAAAAATCCTGAATCCTACTCAGTATATGGATATGATTGTATGGGTGTAGTGTTAAAGGGCTTGGAGGATGCCATAAAAGCAAATGATAATAAGTTGCCTACTCGTGAAAAAGTTGCGGAAGCTGTTCGTGGCTTAAAAGACTTCCAAGGGGCTTTAACAAAGGTAAGTTTTGACGAAAAAGGTGACAATGAGTTTGCAAAAGTATTTATCTATGAATTTACTGATGCGAAGTATCCGCCACAATTTGAAGGGGAAGTAAGTAAATAAGATAAATAAATTTAGAAAGGGTATGACTCATCTCTTTAGAGGACATACCCTTTTCTAGTAAAAACTTAATGAAGGAGGATAACGATGCTTAGTGAGATGTTACATACAATGCCGCAGGTGTTAATAGATGGTCTGACGCTCGGAACAGTGTATGCAGTGATTGCCCTCGGATACACCATGGTTTATGGAATCCTGGAATTAATCAATTTTGCACACGGTGAGATCTTTATGTCTGGAGCTTTTATTGGAACGGCGATCCTTATGGTATTAACAGGAATGGGTTGGGTTTCAGCTGTACCCGCAATTGTTATGCTGATTTTTGTTCTATTCATCACGGCTGTCTTGACAGGTTTTGTTGGGATGGGGATAGAAAGGGTAGCTTACCGGCCATTACGCAAAGCACCAAAATTAATCCCACTGATCACGGCAATTGGTATTTCCTTTGTATTGCAGGATATTGTGAGATTCATAGCTGAATTAAAGAATGGAAATTACATTTTAACGGGACCAAGCCTTTTTAATCATCAAATTTCAATAAAAGCATCCTCAATTAGCTCCATTTTTAGCGATGCCTCGATTAAATCATCGTTTGTTATTGTTTTAGTAACCGCTGTTTTAATGATGATTGCTCTTGATTTATTTGTAAACCGCACGAAATGGGGAATGGCGATGAGAGCGGTAGCCCAGGACCGTGATACGGCTTCCTTAATGACAGTTAATGTAAATAAGGTCATCTCGATGACGTTCTTTATCGGATCAGCGCTGGGAGGAGCAACAGGTGTACTTTTTGCCGTCCAATACGGAACGATTGACCCATATATCGGCTTTATTTTGGGATTAAAAGCCTTTATCGCAGCGGTATTAGGTGGAATTGGAAATATCCGTGGCGCCATGCTTGGTGGTCTATTGCTCGGATTAATGGAAATGTTCGCCTCTGCAAATTTAACCCTTCTCACTAGTGGCATGTTTGGTGCTGAATATAAGGATGTCTTTGCCTTTGCCATATTAATTTTCGTGTTAATTTTTAAACCGGAGGGCCTACTAGGCAAACCGGTAACAGAGAAAGTGTAGGTGAGCAAGATGAAAACATGGTGGAAAACTTATAGAAATAATAAAGTCGCCCAAGGAATTTTTCTCTTTTTGTACATCGGAGTGACTTCCCTTGCTCTTTACATGGCTCAAACTTCGGTTACAGCCTTCTTACTATTATTGGCATCATTACTTTTGCTTTATTTTACGAATCTTAACAATCTGACAAAATGGTTGGTTGCTGGAGTCGTGTTGGTCTTCTTACTCCCTTATACGGCAAGTAATGGGGATGCTTTTCAGTCCTATATGGAAGTTGCAACACTCGTCGGCATTTATGTATCCATGGCTCTCGGTTTAAATATTGTAGTTGGCATGGCTGGCCTCTTAGACTTGGGGTTTGTCGCCTTTTTTGCAGTCGGTGCCTATACATATGGTATGTTTGCTACATCCCAAGCTGCTAATTTTATGCCGTTTGGCCATTTTCCGCTTTCTGGAGAGAGCTTTTGGGGCTTCATTATTATCGGATGCATGGTTGCTGCTATTTTTGGTATTTTAATCGGCGTTCCTGTGCTACGGGTAAAAGGGGATTATCTGGCAATTGTCACTCTCGGTTTTGGTGAAATCATCCGCATCGTCTTTAATAATTTGGATAAGCCCGTCAATATTACGAACGGAGCAATGGGAATTTCTTCGATTACTCCACCAAAATTATTTGGCATTGAATTTATTTATCCTAATCAATTCTATTATATTGTTCTCGTTATTTTAGTCTTTACGATCTTTACAGTGCTCCGCTTTGAGCATTCGAAGATCGGCCGAGCCTGGAAAGCGGTCCGGGAAAACGAAATCGCAGCCCAGGCGATGGGTGTGCCTTTGGTTAAAACAAAACTGATGGCATTTGCGATTGGGGCTTCATTCTCAGGAATGATGGGAGTCGTCTTTGCGGCAAAGCAAACGTTTGTCGATCCAACCAGTTTTACTTTACTTGAATCGTTTACGATCTTAGTTATGGTCGTCCTCGGTGGAATGGGAAGTGTCCCGGGAGTCATTTTAGGAGCAGCTGTCATGACCATCCTAAATCTTCAGGTCTTAACAGAGCTGACAAATTGGTTGAATCAATTAAATATATCCGGTGTCATTTCAATTCCAGATGCACTATCCCCATCCAAAATGCAAAAATTGATTTTCGGTGGTTTGTTAATTATATTTGCACTTTATCGACCAAAAGGGTTGTTACCTGCCAAAAATAGAATGTATAAAGTAGAGGCACTAAAAAACCGTCATTTTTCAAAAAGTTTAATCCTCTCAGGAAAAATAGAAAACGAAATCGGTATTCGTAAGGAGGGATGATGAATGACAATCCTTGAAGTGAAAAATTTAACGAAACAATTTGGGGGTCTTTCCGCCAATCAAAATATTTCAATGAAGTTTGAAAAAAACTCCATCACTGCCGTAATTGGTCCAAATGGTGCTGGCAAAACAACCTTCTTTAACATGATTACTGGAGTGTACCAGCCAACTTCAGGTTCGATTTTACTTGAAAATAAAAAAATTGACGGATTAAAACCTCATATCGTTTCAAAAAAAGGAATTGCAAGGACCTTTCAAAACATCCGTTTATTCGGTGAAATGTCTGTTATTGAAAATGTTTTGGTCGGTATGCACACGCATTTGAGAGCGGGACTTTTCGGAATACTATTTAGTCTGCCTACCGTTATAAAAGAAGAGAAAAGTGCTGAAATCAAGGCCTACGAATTATTGGAATATGTTGGTTTAGCGTCTTTATTAAATGAAAAAGCATGCAATTTAAGCTATGGGGCACAAAGAAGACTTGAAATCGCACGAGCATTGGCGACAAAGCCAAAGGTAATTTTACTGGATGAACCTGCAGCAGGAATGAATCCGAGGGAAACAAAGGAACTTACAGAGCTTATTAAAAGTATGAGGGAGGAGTATGATCTTACTGTGATTCTAATTGAGCATGATATGAAGCTAGTAATGGAAATTTCAGAAAGTATTTATGTTTTGGACCATGGGGAAAAAATTGCTGAAGGTCACCCTGAAGAGATACGAAATAATCCAAAGGTCATTGAAGCATATTTAGGGTCTGGTGCTGTCCAGGCAAGATAGGGGGTAAGTAGATGAGTTTACTTCAATTAACAAAAGTTGAAACCTATTATGGAGGAATTCAAGCTTTAAAAGGGATTAATCTAACCGTAAATAAAGGTGAAATTGTAACCCTCATTGGCAGCAATGGTGCAGGAAAATCAACCACCTTAAAGTCAATCAGTGGCCTCGCTTCGGTAAGGGCAGGGAGCATTCTTTATAATGAATTGGACATAACCAGTATGCCAGCACATCAAACCTCTTTTCTTGGGATTGCCCATGTTCCCGAAGGAAGAAAGATTTTCCCAAAACTATCGGTAAAAGAAAACCTGTTAATGGGAGCCTTTTCTGTTAAAAGTAAAGCGGTAATTCAGGAAAGATTAGAAAGAGTATTTCAGTATTTTCCGATTTTAAAAGATCGTCAAAAACAACAGGGGGGAACGATGAGCGGGGGAGAACAACAAATGCTTGCGATTGGGAGAGCGCTCATGTTGAAACCTGATTTATTAATGCTGGATGAACCTTCAATGGGACTAGCCCCCATCATCGTTGAGCAAATTTTTGATATTATTAAAGAGTTAAATGAAGAGGGGATAACGATCCTGCTCGTGGAGCAAAATGCGTATCAAGCGTTGAACATCGCTCACCGGGGCTATGTTATTCAAAACGGAGATATTAAGCTCCAAGGACTAGGGTATGATTTGATAAAAAATGACGAGGTCCGCGAGGCTTATTTAGCTTAAGCAAAGTTCCCACCTTCACGTTTGGAGGAAAGCCATAATTATCGCCATTATTATTTTTTGTTGCCGACTCAACCGGGTCGGCATTTTTGTTTTCTTTGGAGTAAAGCGAATCAACAGGGTGTGCAAAATTTGATATTAACACATTTAATAATACATAGTTTGATATAATATTCTTAATACAAATTCAGAAATTATGATCTTAAAAACTTTTAATTTAAGTAATCTATGTACATATCTTAGGAGTGATCCTTATGGAATTAAGTAGAAAAAAGAGATTCGATTGGAAAAGAATAATAGGAGCGTTTCTTTTTGTCACATTAATCGGATCGATTGTTTTCATTATAATAAGGATGATTATGGCCCCATCAGAAGCAGCTATTGAAGATAATGTAAAAGTAAAAAGTGATTACGTTCTCATGCTCCTGCAATGCGTATTAGGGATTGTGGTCATGATGATCCCGTCCATTGTGGAGAAGAAAAAATCAATTGATATCCCGGATACAATCGAAATCATTTATTTTATATTTCTATACTGCGCCATATACTTGGGGGAGGTACAGGATTTTTATTATTTGATCCCATATTGGGATAGCATTTTACATGCTTTTAGCGGAGCTGTATTAGGGGTCTTAGGGATTATTTTAGTAAGATTTTTGAATAATCAAGAACGAGTTCAAATTCAATTGAATCCGTTTTTTATTTCCTTCTTTGCCTTTTGCTTTTCGGTTGCGGCGGGAACGATTTGGGAGATATATGAATTCTTAGCAGATGGACTTCTATCCCTAAATATGCAAAAGTTTATTTTAGTAGATGGCACCCAGCTAATAGGTCGAGCCGCTCTGTCAGATACCATGTCCGACCTCGTCATCGACACACTTAGCGCACTAATCATCTGCATTATAGCACTTCCCATCCTCAAAAAAAGGTGACGCGGGTTGGTGCAGAGGGACGGTTCTCATGATTCTTTTTCAGGAAGTGACATGAGGACGGTTCTCATGATACTTTTTTAGGATAGAATTCTTACATAATCAACAGAAGGATGAGAGGCTAAATGAAGATCATTGGAATTGATTTATCCGGTCCTGCCAATCACAAAGATACGGCCCTAACTGTTTTTCAATATAAGAATGAGGGTCTATATTTTGAAGACATGATTACGGATGCGAGTGATGAAATGATGATTTCAGCTATTGCATCAGCAGTTTCAACGGATGATGTGGTCATAGGAATTGATGCTCCTTTGTCTTACCAAGACGGAGGAGGAGATCGGCCTCAAGATAAAAGCATCCGTCAATTTATTAAGAAGTGTGGAATGTCAGGCAGTTCAATCATGCCGCCCACACTAACTAAAATGGTTTATTTAACATTAAGAGGTATGGGTTTAACAAGAAGAATTATGGCAATGAATCTAAATAATGATATAAGGATTGTCGAAGTCCACCCAGGGGCAGCCATTGGTACACGGATTGGCACTGATGGTTTAAAACATGCCTTATCCTATAAGAAAGAATTAGAGTCTAGTAAAGCTGTGTTAAATTGGTTAGAAACGATTGGATTAAAGGGGCTGCCTAATGAGATTTACGAGAGTACCCATCAAATCGATTCATGTGCGGCTGCACTGGCAGCGTGGTATTGGGCCGACCCTACCAAACAGCCCACATGGCAGTGGGAAACAACCTCAGCTGAGCATCCTTTTGAGTTGAGTTGTTAATTTTGCTGTATAAAAGTACAGAAATAGTTTTGCGAATTGGTTTGTGTAGTTAGTGTGTTATTTATCGGACTTAAAGGCCCATATTATTGAATTATTCCCTTCTTTTCAACTTTTGGTGGACATGGGGTACCTTATTTACATAAAAACACATGGATAATGTTCATTTTTAACAATTAAGGCATCAGGTGTCCGGTTAGCCTATCAAAACAACACTTTTTTTCAAAATAACGGAAATGATGTCCGTATATTAAAAAAAAGGGCACTGAACTTTCATTGAACTAACCGGACCCGGTAGTTGAAGAATACCAATCTAATAGTATAAGTTTTTCTAATCACTATACCTTCAAATATTATATTTTTGAAACCTTACTGACTTTTTCCCTGTCCTTTGAAACTCCGGTATTTACTCCGGCTGAACGTTCGAAGACCTCTCCATCAAATGAATGACTCACCTTTTCGGAATAATCTTCATTAACCAGTAGACAATCAACGAAGTGGGTAACATCCTCGGGTTTCAAGTCTTTATACCAAGTTCCTTTCGGATAGTTGATAACTACGCACTTATCATGACATCTCCCATTACATAATGTACGCGTTGTGTGTATGGTGTCGTCAAGATCCCGGTCTGAGATTTCTTTCCGAATCGCATGAGTTAGACTTTCGGCTCCATTCCCATTGCAGCTGCTGCCATTACAAATAAGGATATGATGCATAGTATTGCTTAAATCCCAAGTTGCCATATAAAATTCCCTCCAATAAATAAGATAACGTTATCCTAAGACTAAATATATGCACATAAAACGTAATCATTACGATTTGTTTCACCATTTTATCCCATTTTATGAATTGAATCAAGGGGACGGTTCTGCTGTGTTCAATTTGGGTGAAAAGAAATTCGGTAGAACCGTCCCCGCGTGTTCGACCCGTGTGTTCAATTCGAATGAAAATGAACGTAAGAGACCCGTCCTTATGTTTTTTCTTATTTTTCGGAAAATAGATTGACACTGTTAGACAAAGAATGGCACAATAAGAAATTATAGTAGAAAATGGCTTATAAGTTAAAAATAAAGTATCTGAAAAAAGTGGTGTATAAGGGGGAAATTACGATCATGGAACAACGTTGTAAAATTTTAGACTGTACGATTCGTGACGGAGGCTTAGTTAATAATTGGGATTTTAGTGTTGAATTTGTTCAAGACTTATATAACGGCCTTAGTGAAGCGGGTGTCGAATACATGGAAATTGGCTACAAAAACTCCGCTAGACTTCTAAACGCAACTGAGCCTAATCCATGGAGATTTTTAGATGATAACTTCTTAAAAGAAATTATCCCTCAGAAAAAATTTACGAAGCTATCTGCTTTAGTAGATATTGGTCGCGTTGATCCTAATGACATTTTGCCGCGTGAGCAAAGTATTTTAGATATGATACGTGTGGCGTGCTATGTCCGCGAAGTGGACAAAGGCCTAGAGCTTGTCCAAATGTTTCATGATTTAGGATATGAAACTTCTCTTAACATCATGGCTCTGTCAAGTGTGCCTGAGCACCAGCTTATTGAAGCATTTGAAATGGTAAAGGAAAGTCCTGTCGATGTAGTTTATATTGTTGACTCCTTTGGCAGCTTAGATCCTGGTGATATAGAGCATCTTGTCAAAAAGTTCCAGGCAATGCTTCCTAACAAGCAGCTTGGAGTTCATACACATAACAATATGCAATTGGCATTCGCTAATACATTAGCCGCAATGAAAAATGGCGTTACGTTCCTCGATTCATCAGTGTATGGAATGGGACGTGCAGCAGGGAACTGCCACACTGAGCTTCTCGTAAGTTACATTCCAAAAACAACTTACGAACTGAAACCGGTACTTGGCGTTATCGAAAAGCACATGCTAGAAATGCGTCAAAAGTGGGAGTGGGGTTACATCATTCCTTACATGATTTCTGGAGTGCTAAACGAACATCCACGCGTGGCGATGGCATACCGTAACAGCGACGATCGTGACAAATTCGTTGATTTTTATGATAAGGTTACATGCCCTGAAGTGGCAATGGCTCCAGCTTCCAAATAAGTAGCCCTTCTAATATTAATAAAGGTAGAAGCCCTTACTTTTGAGGGATTCTACCTTTTTTGCTTTTGAAAAATAAACAAGTAAGGTTCTTCAATTGGCGGCCATTGAAGGACAAAAAAATTGAAAAAGCCCTGAGAAATGTCCTTGATAGAGGTTATCAAGGACAAAAATTAGAAAAACAACATGAGAAATGTCCTTGATAGGGGTTATCAAGGACAAATATAAGAAAAGTAACATGAGAAATGTCCCTGAAAGGGATTATCAAGGACAAAAAATTCAAAATCAACATAAGAAATGTCCTTGATAGAGGTTATCAAGGACAAAAATCGAAAATAAACATAAGAAATGTCCTTGATAGAGGTTATCAAGGACAAAAATTAGAAAAACAACATGAAAAATGTCCTTGATAAAAGGGAGCCTGCAAAAACTAATAATAGAATCTATGTGGGTACACAAGAACCGTCCCTATGCATTCTTTAGGAACACAAGAACCGTCCCTATGTAATCTTTACCAATTAATAATCCATATTTTACATAATGAATACAGAAAATTAAAATCCTCTTGCTATTCTTTTGATAGATTTACTTTTAAAAAATAGATTGGAGGGTTTGTTATGAAAAATGAGGATTTACAAAAAGGGTTGGATAGAAGAAGCTTTATCAAAATTGGTGGAATAAGCACTCTTGCACTAACACTTGGAACAGCCGGTATTCCAAGGGATTTGCTCACTAAAACTGTCAAGGCAGAATCAACGGATGATAAATGGCTTCAAATTAAACCGGATGGTAAATTTAAAATCGTTCAGTTTAATGATACGCAGGACGATGAGCACATTGACCGCCGTACTGTTCAACTGATGGAAAATGTACTTGATACAGAAAAGCCGGATTTTGTGGTTCTTAATGGCGATAATATCACAGGTGGGTGTGATACACCTATCGAAATGAAACAAGCGATTCATAATGTGGCCCAGCCGATGGAACAAAGGGGGATTAAGTGGGCCATCACATTTGGGAATCATGATGAGGATTCTACTTCAAAAAGTGGACTGAATGAGGAAGACCTGCTTGAGATCTATATGTCTTACAAATACAACATGAACAAGCCAGGAGTAAAGGACATTACGGGAACAGGAAACATGAATCTAGTAATAAAAAATTCTAAAGGAACCGATGCGGCATTTAACCTATGGCTCCTTGATAGTGGAAGATATGCACCGCAACAGATTGCAGGTCAGGATTTTGCAGGTTACCCAACATGGGACTGGCTTCGTTTAAACCAGGTAAGCTGGTATTATGAAACATCCAAGAAACTGGAGCAGCAATGGGGTCATAAGGTTCCTTCACTTGTATTTATTCATATTCCACTATGGGAACATAGATATATGTGGTTCGGAAGTGTAGACGGAAGAACAGATGCACACCACGCAAATGCTTTAATCAAACACAACATAACCGGAGAGAGAAATGAAGAAGAATGTCCAGGCCCAATAAACAGCGGCATGTTTTCGGCTATGCTTGAAAGAGGTGACGTTAAAGGCGTCTTCTGCGGCCATGACCATGTAAACACGTATGTGGGCAACTATTATGGGATCTTACTTGGCTATTCGGGTAGCACTGGTTTTGGTACATACGGCCTCCCAGGTGCAGAACGGAATAGATTACGTGGGGCGAGGGTATTTAACCTAGATGAAAACTCAAATGACATTCTCGTGGAAACCCATATGGTGTTTGCGAAAGACTATGGTATTGATTTAACAGCCAACGACCAGAGCATAGCTCCTGCTCCAATTGATGAGAACAAAAAGAAGGAGAAAGTGGTAAGGAATTAATCTATTGGTAACTGTTTCTATAAAAAAAGCCTCTCTTTTTCTGACAAAAGAGAGGCCACCTCCAATCACTTCCTAGGCTTAATATGAGTAATTAACCCATCATAATTAGTAATATAGAACTCTATGCTCGGCACTTCCTCAAGAAAATGCTCCTGAACCAGCAAATAGCCATTTACCCGACGAAAGTGATCATACGGCAGAATTGGATATTCTTTATGTTCTTTTACATATTGGTCAACGGCTTTTTGAACTTTATCCATAAGTGGGGGGATGTGACGCTCGTGTTCTTCGAAAATTTCATATGTTTCTTTGGACATATAAAACTTCTGCTGAGGTTTTCTAGGTAAGTAGCGAAGCAATTGATCAAAGTCGATGCTGTAATCTTCATTAACCAAAATCGTTCGGAATGTTCCGTCTGGAAGATGATCAGAAAATTTCCGGACCGCTTTGATCACTTGTTCTTTCGTGATATCGTCCTTGAATTTGTCGTCGCTTCCATGTGCTCCCGATCGTTTATGCTTAAAAAAGGAAAAGATGGAGGATTCCTCCTTGGGAGCGGAAGCAACTTCAAAGGTATAAATCGTTCGTGCTATTAAAAGCAAACAGCTTTTGGCTTGTTCTTCGGTAAAGAAAAGCAAATCAAACCGGAAATGGATTTCCTGGAGCTCATTTTCTGCCTGGGGTTTGACCTCTACCATATCCCTTGAATACCCATTTAAACGCAGCTCTGCTTCAACGACTTTGGCTGTTTCAACTGCATCCTTGACTGTAACCTTTACCATAGGGTATTCTTCATCATCCTCGTAATAAGCAAAACCTTCGGGCAAATGGTTTTTTAAAAAATACTCATACTCTTTTTGAATTTCAGCTTCATTCGATAACATTGTATTTCCTCCACTTCTCTAACAAATTATATGAAGCTATGTAGGAAGTAGGAACAAGAAGGTAAACTACTATTCTTATTATATAACAACCCGCAACTGTTTTGGAAACGAATACATTCCATTGTTTGGTATTTTGCTATGAAAATAGTCCTGAAAGCATTACAAATTCCTAAGTTAAATGACCTTCACACCTTTTCACCTTTTTTTAAAAAAAGAACCATATGCTAGGTAATGAAAACATACTCCTTCCAAACATTTTTCATATATATAAATAATAGGAAGGAGGTGTATCAAAAGGATGTCAATGCAGCGAAGAAATCGAGGGTTGTGTTTATTTCCAGGTTATAGATGGTGTGGTCCAGGCTGTAGCGGCCCTGGTGCTCCGATAAATGATGTAGATGCATGTTGTTATCGCCATGATAGATGCCTAAGAATGGGTCGTTCACGCTGCGAATGTGATCGTGAATTTCTCCATTGTCTCAAACCAAAGGTGAACTACCATACCGATAAAGGAAGAAAAGCAGCCATCATGTACGGGTACATGAAATTCCAAACCCTGTTCAGTTGTAATAACGAAAGAAGATTCTAATTCTATAGTTAGGGAGGTCTGCCCACAGATAGTAATTACAATTATATTTGATTACGATAGCATTTTGTTAAAATCTATATCCAATGATAAAATAAAGAATGGGGGTGAAAGAAAGGGAAAATTCAATACGAAGAAAAAACTAAATTTAAAGAAAGGAATGATGTTTTTGTGGAAAAAAATAGGGTAATAGAATTTGCTCAGACAGCGACCAACACAAAAACATTCCGTCATGACTATCCAATTTCTGATGAATTAAAGCGCGTAATGATAGGCAAGGTATTGAATGATTTTATGAAATATGCCTTGGACCGGTATTATCTTGAATACCTTCCAATTTTGAAGGAATTCGTTGATGACCATAGTTTACAGACAGAAAAACAGGATGGATTATTACATAATTTATTTTGGTGGCGAATTTTTTATGATATGAGCTTGGATTTTCGGAGCAGCTGTGTCGCGGACTATATTGCGGAAAACTATCATTGGCTAAGGAAGCGACCGATTCTTATATCTTGGCTAAAGGAATGTAAAAAAGCGATACCAAAATTCTATTATGTTGGGTACAAACATAATGATCGTGCCCTTGTTCTTGTTGATATTTTAAGTGAAAAAACCATCGATGCAGTTGTTTATGATCCAATGGCTATCCCGCCTCAAAAAGGAGAAATCGCTATGGGAACATTAATCCCATTAGGAAATGGGTTATATTCTCCGATTATTGATTTCTATCATTTTGAATTTGAGGCAAGAAAGGATATTGCCATGCACCTACACTATTACTACGACAAACATTTGAAAACCTCCACAATGCACGAAGCATTCATCCACGTCCTTTCCGCTATGTTGCAAATTGAGAAAATTATCTCCACAGAAAATACTTCAAAATAAATAATATCTTTTAATAGAGTATCTAATCAATTTTGTCCCACTTAAAAAGGACACAACATTTAAAAAAGCGATCGGAATATCTAGTCGCTTTTTTTGATGCTTTCATGTCGACTTTGCAAATATTAGCCATAAACCTTTGATATAATGGTAATTAAAGTATTGTATTGTTTAGGGGGTGTGATCCATTGGATAATAAAAATCTAGAATTAGCCAAACAGTTACGGCATGAATTGCATCAAAATCCAGAGCTCTCCAATCAAGAGGTTTGGACGAAAAAGAGGTTAATTTCTTTTCTAAAAGAACATACAAATCTGGAAATAGTAGATAAAGGCCAATGGTTTTATGCCATCTATAGAGCAGGGCAAGGTAAAAAGAACATAGCGTTTCGGGCTGATTTTGATGCTTTACCTATTGAAGAAACCATTGATATCCCCTATGCTTCTAAGAATCCGGGAATCTCTCACAAATGCGGACATGATGGTCACTCTGCAAGTCTTGCAGGATTTGCGTTGGAAATTGACCAGAAGGGTGCAGACAAAAATATCTTTTTTCTTTTCCAGCATGCGGAGGAAACAGGCGATGGTGCAGCTCAATGCGTCTCGTTTATAAAAGAACATAATATCGAAGAAATATTTGCCTATCATAATATGAGCGGTATGGCGTTTAATACTATTAACGTCATCGATGGAACAGCTCACTGTGCATCTAAAGGAATGACAATCTATATGGAAGGTACTCCGGCTCATGCGAGTCAACCGGAGGATGGAGCAAATCCTTCCTTCGCTATTGCCACGATTATTAATGCTATTCCCGATTTGATCTCCTCGAAAAATAATGAAGGATTATTACTTTGTACCGTTGTTCAAGTAAATATTGGGGAAAAAGCATTTGGAGTATCCGCCAGTAAGGGAGAGTTACTGTTAACTATCCGTGCATTATATGAAGCAGAATTGGATAAGCTGCAGAAAAAACTTGAAGAGCTAGCTCTTGCTCAGGGTGAAAAGTATGGACTTAAGGTCAGCTTCTCCTACAACGATATCTTTCCGGAAACAGTAAATCATAAAGACAGTTCCGATAAGGTCCGAAAGGTTTGCAAGGATAAAGGCCTTCAAGTTGTTGAAATGAAAGAAGCATTTAGGGCTTCTGAAGACTTTGGTCACTATTTAAAGGAGATAAGGGGTGCAATATATTACATCGGTAACGGAGAAGATTATCCTCACATCCATACCTATCAGTATGATTTCAGGGATGAAATCATCGAAACGGCAGTTGAACTTTTCAAAGGACTAGCTGAATTGCCATAATAAAACATCCTTTTCTATTTGAGATCAGAAGAATCATCATAATCATAGCGAAACCCGTCTTTTTGTATCGAGACTCCTTTTTTTGTGGATGAGTCTTTCGTCATATTTTTAATAGAATCTTGTTTATTATTTAAATTAATGTCTTTATCTCTTTTGTTTATGTTCATTGGATTAGCCTCCTAATGTAGGGAATTTGATTATTGGATTGGTTTAAATTACCTATTGTAGTGTTATTCAAATGGTGCTAATATATTAATTCCCGGCAGCGAGATGAATTATTCCAATTCACTTCTGTATATCTTCTATAGATAGAAGGGGAAATTTACCATTGATTGATAACTAAAATAATGGTATTATTCAAAAGTTGCACTTCAAAAACACTTTATTGAAAGTGAAAAATTGGTTAAAAGGTTAAAAGTTTTTCTTGATAACACTGTGGATATGTGGTATTATTAATTTTGTCGCTTCAGAGCGATATTGATGAAATTGCTCTTTGAAAACTAAACAAACAAACGTCAACAAACAATAATTATCGTGTTTCTTCTATAATAATTGAAGATCACGAGCCAACGTAACTTTATGAGCTAAATCAACTTTCTTGGAGAGTTTGATCCTGGCTCAGGACGAACGCTGGCGGCGTGCCTAATACATGCAAGTCGA
>NZ_JBKFGH010000043.1:0-58060 GCF_051233475.1 Neobacillus terrisolis
GTCACCATGGACACCCTTGCGTTAAGCTAACCACTACAACTGCCTTCGTGGCTCGGGACTTACACCCTATAGACTGCACCCATGCCGGGCGCACAACAAAATGGGCGGCCAAATCGGCCACCCATTTTTTATTAAAATAATATTCTACTCGTTTTTCCTGATAAAATTTTGCGTATAATCTTTGTGGTATACGCCAACCCCAATATAGGTAAATTTATTATTAAGCAAATTTTTTCGATGCCTTTCGCTGTTCAGCCACCCTTCCATAACTGCAGGAGCATCAATATAATTTGCCGCAATATTTTCATCGGCTATTTCAAATTGAATATTAGCATTGGAAAGACGATAAGATAATTCCTCATTTTGTTTTTCCTGTTCTGGCAGTGTATCTTTTTCATACATAAACTTGCTGTTTACATACGCAATATTTGCAAGATCCTGATCCCATTTTAACCGTTTTAAATTATACCGTTTTCTCATTATATTGGTTATATCAAAAATTTGCTGTTTACTACCTTCATCAATACGAGTCCAACTCTCATCAGGGACGGGTTGCGCCTCCAATAATTCCCCATTATAAACAAGTTCATACGGCCTTTGAGTAATCAGCGTCTTTTTTGTTAAGTACCGGACGCTTGACAAAGCTCCCGTAAATTTATCTATATATAGCTGTAAAAAGATATCGTCCATTTTGATTAAAGGTCTAGAATTCATGTCCTCTTCAGTCATTTCAAATCGATAAGAAGTTCCTTCATATTCAAAATTCATGTCGGTTTCAATTAATACTTTTGAGAAGATTTCTTCAACCGATTGTCCTATTTTAAAGGGAGAAATATCGACATTCTCTCCAATAGCATACAGCGTTTCTATTTTTCCGTTTTCTACACCCACTTGCATATAATGCTTTTCATCATTATTATATATCCACCAATCATAACCATAAGAGGATGGTTCAATACGACTTGGTTCTCCGTAACCCTCTTTAAGAAGATTGACTTGCTTCCCTATTAGAGTAGAGAGACCGTTTTCTGGACGATGTAGATCGGCAAATCCTTGTTCGGCCGATTGTTGCTTATTCCCACCGTTTGGTTGTTGATACGTGCTTTCTTCCATATATAATACATCAGATTGATTGGCGTTTTGATCTATTAAGTAATATCCTACCAATAAAAAAAGGACTACTAAAGATAAGATTCTAATAAGAGCAGCCAGGTCCTACTCCTCCCCTCTAAAAAAAGATTTCTACTATTATATGACAAATAATAAAAGTTATTATAGCACCAATACTATTATACATTTAGAAACAGGAAAAAAGCAGTAACAGTTAATAATGTTGCCAATAAATATTAATCTAGAATAACATTGAAAAGACCCACGCTTCCGTGAGTCTTTTCTTGATGTATTTCTTAAAACGTTTTCTCCGTTTAATGCTGCAACTCACTATGACCTGGTTCAGAGATTTCCGTTAAGGCCACCTTAGCTTGATCGTCCGTAAGTTCATGAACTGCAAAGTCCCCTAAAGAAACAATTCCAACTAAGCGATCACCTTCAACGACTGGCAGGCGGCGGATTTGATGTTGTGCCATAATTTTGGCAGCTTCTTGTGTTGCAGTATCAGGACGAACCGTTACCATTTCCTTACTCATAATGTTCTCTACCTTTGAAGAGCCTGGATGTTTTTCAGCAACACCCCGAATTACGATGTCCCGGTCTGTGATCATCCCTACGAGCTTTTGGTTGTCGACAATTGGTATGGCACCAACATTCCATTCTTTCATCTTTACTGCAACTTCAAAAACATTATCTAGTAAAGAACAAGTCTCTACATTTTTTGTCATGATCTCACTGATTTTTCCCATTTCAATCACTCCTATTTTGTTTCAATCATAATAGTTGTCCAATAATGGCCGTGTAAACCACCTTTTGCATACCCAATACCAACATGAGTTGCATTTTTATCGAGAATATTATTCATGGTAACTTGAGAATTCATCCAAGTCAGAACCATTTCCTCCGCTGTTTTTGGTCCTGCCCCAACGTTTTCAAGAACCTGTTTAAACGGGATCTGAAAAGTTTCTAGCATAGTTGTAGGATTTCCATAAGAAGGTGAAGTATGCGCAACATATTTATTTACCCTCATATCAACCGATTTTTTCTCAGCAATCATAGAAAGGCGAGGATCCAAATATACCGGTGCAAGACCTCGTTTTTTTCTTTCATCATTAAGTAAACTCAGCATTTTTTGCTGTTCTATGTTGATTTGCTTACCTACACCAGGAACAAAAATCATCTGACCAGGATAAATAAGCTCAGGATTATTCACTTGTGGATTGATTCTGATTAGCTCATCAAGTTCTACACTATGTAAAACAGATATCTTCCATAACGTATCACCGGGTTTTATTGTATATTTGGACATAGCCATAAAATCTTTTGCATTGCTAAAACAGATAATAAGCACGGAAAACAAACTGACAAAGCTCCTGATAAACATTTCATTTCCTCCTTAAACAGCTTCTAATAATAGATTTTCCAATTCATAAAATAAAAATCAGAAAATATAGTAAAATACTCTCTTTTCGAATTGCAACTTCCTCTTTTTTCAACTATTATTAGAATGAGAAAAGTTGTTGTGGTTGTTAATATATACCAACTCAACAATAGTTCGTGTATAGTTTGGGGAGGGACAGAAATGAAGTTAGAAAATACTGGTCTTGAAAATGTTAAGGCAGATTTAAATCGCCTCGACGAAGCAATGGAGGAGCAAGGATTTGTTCGTGAAGGTACATGGGATTATGATCGCCTTACATATGACAAAAAGTTCGAGATGAAAGAAGGGGTCTTTTATCTTCGCGTTCAAGGAAATGCTGTGGAAGGGGATATCGGTGCACATAAAGCGGTTATTCAGTTAATGACACCTTTATTAGGAAAATATTATTTTCCTCATGGTGTTGAATATGGGGAAGGAGAAAATTTCCCTAGCTCACTTGTATCTCAGTGCCAGAAAATTTTATCAGACCTACAAAAAACAATTGTTAATTTTGCATTATAGAGAAATTATCGACTATAAAAAGGAAAGACGTATGTTAATCATCATACGTCTTTCCTTTTTTCAATATCATTATTATCTTATAAAGCCCGCTGTCTGACTGTTTACTTTTTTAATTGGTTATTTACTTGATTCCATACTATAATTATAAAGAAAGAATCCACAAAATCTTTTCCTGGTCATATGTGAGGAAAGGGGGCTACCTTTGATTAGGCTCATTACAAAACGAAGATTATTGATTACCATTTGGTTGGTTATTCTTGCTGCAATTGCATACATAATTGTCCCAGTTTCCCTTCCGTTAATCCTTGCATTTATAACGGCGCTTTTACTGGATCCGATTGTAAAGTTTTTTTCAAAAAATTTTAAAACAAAACGTCAGCTTGCAGTTCTTTCCGTATTTATTCTGTTTATTTTATTTATTGGAATGTGTGGTTATTTCATTACTACTAAGGTTATTGCCGAAGTAATAAGAATCATTGACAATTCCCCCTTATATTTTAACGAAATATCAAAAATATGGTTCAAGATTGAGATTGAATTGGTCAATGTCGCCAAAGATTTACCCACAGTGGTTGTAAACCAATTTACCTCTCAGACACAGGAGTTTTTACAAAATGCTAGGGAAAGTATTCTTTCCTACGTTAATATTAATAATTTGAGAGCAATCCTTACCAATATACCTAATTATTTGGTTAGCTTTATTATTTACTTAGTATCATTATTTCTATTTATGCTTGATTTACCCAAAATATCAGAAAAACTTTATCTATATTTAACAGAAACTACCGCCAAAAAAGTAACCCATATGACCTCTCGTCTGTCTTTTGTTATTTTTGGATTCCTTAAAGCTCAGATTTTGATCAGTATCATGATATTTATTATTTCAATCGTATGGCTTCATTTTATTAACCAGGAAATTGCTTTTTATATGTCCATTTTAATTTGGGTCGCTGATTTTATTCCGATTTTTGGCTCTTTAATTGTCCTAGGGCCCTGGGCATTGTTTTATTTACTAACAGGAAAAATCCTTTTGGGCTTAGTATTAGTTATTTTGGCCGTTATTCTACTAGCTGTTAAAAGAACTGTAAAGCCCAAATTATTAGGGAGTCAATTTGGATTATCTCCATTAGCCACTCTAATAGGGATGTATTTAGGCTTTAAAATAATAGGTTTGTTAGGGATTATCATCGGTCCCCTTCTGTTAATTATTTTTTATTCAGCCAAAGATGCAGGGATTCTAAAATTTAAATTTAAGCTATAAAGAAAGAGCGAACTTTGAGAGTCCGCTCTTTTCTTATGTTTAAGTTTCCCTGATCCATGGGGCTGTTAAAAACCTAATATTGCTTTAATAACAGATGTGGTTTCCCCTCCGTGGTAAAAAACGTAAAGCAACAAATAAACAGCCACTCCAGTTATACCGGTGAAAAACCAAATAATACTTGTAATTGGACCTATTTTTCTATGTAATTTCAAATTATTTTTATAACCACTAACTAAAGAAACAATTCCCATCACAGCCCCGACTGTTGCTAAGGTAATATGAAAAATTAAAAAGATCGTATAGTAAATTTTAATATCATCCGGTCCACCAAAAGCTGTATTTCCGATGAAAATTGTTCTGCTTGCATAAATCAAAAAGAAAATGATTGCGAAAATTGCAGCTAAGTTCATCGTTTTTTTATGTGTTTCTTTTTTCCCTTGCTTTATTTGTACCCACCCGATAGCCACGGTAATCGCACTTAGAACGATAAATGCAGTACTAATCGTAGGCAACCATTGCACTGAATTCATAAATTAACCCCTTTTCATTGAAATAACTGTCAAAAACAATTTTATGGTAATACTTCCTATTTTTCAACGAATAACTGCTTTTTCAACAATATTCTCTATTTTTCCACTTTAAAAAAGAGGCATCTTAGTTGATGCCTCTTTTTCGATTAATATTCAGCTAAATTTGGGTATAAAGAAGGGTTTTCTTCTTGCTCAGATTCCGCAGAATCCTTGCGATACCATTTGAAAAATACTTGTGCAAGAACGGTCCCATATACAACTTCTTGAATAATTTTCATTAATACTCCACCAAGCTGCTGGTCTTGAATTAATGGCAATGAATTAAACATTTCCGGCCCACTCAAGTTAAGTGAAGATAATGTTGTAGTTGGAACACATAATCGCAATGCCTCTAACCATGAACTTGGATCTGAGAAGGTTTGATACATTGGGCTGTCAGCAAAAATGATTAAGGCACATGCCGGGGTAATTAAGATCCCATTGGCAAAAATGTAACCGATTTTCTTAATCCCGTTTAAGGATTGCTGTTCTGGTATGTCATTGACTAAAGGCCACCACATAAACACCGAAATAATAAATAAAATCGATGTATAGGACGCATGTAACCACATATCTGTCTTGATAAAATCAAAAATTAGCGGAATATGGTAAAAAGAAAACATTCCATTAAATAAAATCAAGGCAATTAACGGGTTTGTAAAAAAACGAAACACATGCTTTATCATTCGAATGTTTAATACTTTTCTCCAAATCCATTTCGGTATCCCCACAATGAATAATGGAGCAATCACCAAATATAGCATCGCCATCTGAATCATGTGTGCATAAAACATTAGATGACCCATTAAATCGATTGGTGAACCTTTTATAATGTATAAAAGAACAATGGCAACCGTGAACAAGACTGCTTCTTTTTTGGTCAGCTGCTCACTATCCGAGAATTTTCTTTGAAACGTGACCGTTAATAAAAAATATCCGACTAAAACGGCTATTAAAACTAAAAGAAAGTACGGACTCCATAATGCACGAAAGCCAAAAATATCTAGGACAGGCATTTTTGTTTCACCTCTAATTATTTATCCAACATAAGCTGGAATTGGATTGGTTCACATAAAACTGGAGTGCCACAAGAATAATTTCAAAAAGGAAACCGGCTTTAAGCCGATTTCCTCAAACCACAAAAATGTTTTACCACCAAACAACGGTCATAAAAGCTAGTACTGTAACTGCTCCAACAAATGCTCCAGAATAGAGGAAAAGTGATGGGGCTTCATGGCCCTTATGACTCATATGCATGAAATAATACAATTGGAAAATTAATTGAACTACCGCTAAAAGAATGATAAACGGAACCGTAAACCATTTTGAAAATCCATCATATGCAACCGCTCCAAAAGCTACTAAAGTAAGGAAAATCATTAATGCAAATGATGTTACTTGATATTTCATTTCTTCTGCATTTTTCTTGCGACGATATTCAATGTCAACTCTAGGGTTTCCTGAGCTTGTTTGTTGATTTGCCATCAGTTTATCCCACCATTCCCATTAAATATACTACTGTAAAGATAAAGATCCATACAACGTCAATGAAATGCCAGTAAAGGCTTGCTAAATAAAATTTTGGAGCATTGTATAGACTTAATCCTCGATTGGCATTGCGAATCATTAAGGTTGTAATCCACAATAAACCAAACGCGACGTGTCCACCATGGAATCCTACCAGGGTGTAGAAGGCTGAACCAAAAGCACTGCTTGTAAAGGTATGGTGAAATTCATGGACATAATGATTAAATTCATAAATTTCAAGACCTAAGAAACTAGCACCTAGTAAAACAGTAACTCCAAGCCAAAGTTGCATTTTTTTGAAATCAAAATTCTTCATATGATACATTGCGTAAACACTTGTTAACGAACTGAATAATAAGATCATCGTTGCAGCAAATGTTAGTGGAATTTCGAATAAATCTTTTGCTAACGCATGGTCAGCACTTGGAACTTTATCTTTTAATGCTAGATAAGTAGCAAACAGTGATGCAAACAGCACTGTTTCCCCTCCAAGGAAAAACCAAAAGCCTAGGAATTTATTTTTGCCTTCAAGGGTGGCTTTTTCGGGCGAAGCAGGCCAAGTTTCTAACGTCATTTTTTGTTCATGAGCAGCCATTATGCCTTAACCCCCTTATCTTCATTTTCTAATTCTTCTTTATGAATGTGGTAGCCATGGTCATCCTTAATAGAACGGAAGAACATAGAACCTAAGGTTATCACGAATCCACCGATTAATACTGGAAGTCCCCAGCTATAATCAGCGCGGTACATTGCACCGAATGCTGTAACAAACAAACCAAAAGAAATCATAAATGGAATAAATGAATTATTTGGCATGTGAATGTCACCAAGTGGTTCTGCTGGTGTCATTTCAGTTTTCCCATTCATTTTTTCAATCCAGTAAGCATCCAAACCACGAACTAGTGGAAGCTGTTTGAAATTGTAATATGGCGGTGGAGAAGGGATTGCCCATTCAAGCGTACGACCGTCTCCCCATGGATCGTTGCCAACCTTCTTGTTTTTCACTTGAGTAATTACAACATTTACCAACAATAGTGTCACAGCAACAGCCATGAACGCAGCACCAACGGAGCTTACAAAGTTTCCAGTTTCCAGTCCTTGTCCAGGTAGGAATGTGAAGATACGACGTGGCATCCCCATTAACCCTAAGAAATGCTGAATAAAGAATGTTAAATGGAAACCGATTAAGAATAACCAGAAGGTAATTTTACCTAAAGTTTCATTTAAAATAGTACCAAACATTTTTGGCCAGTAAAGGTGTGCACCGCCAAGTAATGCTAATACTACCCCACCAACGATAACGTAGTGGAAGTGAGCAACAACGAAATAAGTATCATGGAATTGATAGTCCTGTGCAGCTGCAGAAAGCATAACTCCAGTTACCCCACCGGCTACAAACGATGGAATAAATGCAACAGCATAGTGCATCGCTGCCGTGAACTTAATGCTACCGCCCCACATCGTAAATAACCAGTTAAAGATTTTAATTCCAGTAGGTACAGCAATCGCCATTGTTGCAACGGCAAAGATTGCATTCGCAATAGGTCCCATACCTGTTGTAAACATGTGGTGAGCCCAAACCATGAATCCTAAGAAACCAATTAGGACAGTGGCAAACACCATGGATGAATAACCGAAAAGTCTTTTTCTTGAGAAGATTGGGATAATTTCTGAGAAAATTCCAAATGCCGGTAAAATAAGAATGTATACTTCAGGATGACCAAAGATCCAGAAGAAGTGTTCCCAAATAATCGTATTACCGCCATTGGCCACATCAAAGAAATTAGCGCCAAATAAACGGTCAAAAATCATTAAGAATAAGCCAATCGTTAAAGGTGGCATTGCAAATAAAATTAATGCTGAAGTTACAAATGTAGTCCAAGTAAATAGTGGCATACGCATGTATGTCATTCCTGGTGCTCTCATAGTAATAATCGTAACAAGGAAATTAATCCCCCCGATAATCGTTCCAGCACCGGAAATTTGTAAGCCAAGTGCATAAAAATCTATTCCGTGACCTTTTGACGCTAATGATAAAGACGCATATGAAGTCCAACCAGCATCAGGCGCACCGCCTAAGAACCATGAAAGGTTCAAGAAAATTCCACCGAATAAAAACAACCAAAAACCTAATGCATTTAAGAATGGAAACGCGACGTCACGCGCACCTATTTGCAACGGCATAACCGCGTTCATAAATGCAAATACTAGTGGCATGGCGGCTAAAAATATCATCGTTGTTCCGTGCATTGTTAATAATTCATTAAACAGCCCGGCACTAACAAAATCATTGTTAGGAACTGCAAGCTGAATGCGGATAAACATAGCTTCTATACCGCCAATAACAAAGAAAATTCCTCCGGCGATTAAATACAAAATCGCAATTTTCTTATGGTCAACAGTTGTTAGAAAGTCCCATACTGTTGCTCCGAACCCCTTTTTCTGAGCATAGGTACTCACATTTTTACCTCCCTTTTCAACCAAAATCCCCTGTTATTCCTGAACCTTTAAGCCCATTAAGTATTCAGCAACAGCATCAATCTGCTCTTCCGTTAATTGTCCGTATGTTCCGGTCATTTTGTTCGCAGGCTTATAGCTTTCAGGATCTCTTATCCAATTTTTTACTTCTTCCTTTTTATGATCTAAGATACCGGCAACTCGTGAACGCTCACCAAAGTTCGTTAAGTTTGGTGCAAGTCTGGCTGCTTCAGGTGTTTTGTTTGATGGAGTAACCGCGTGACATCCAATACAGCTGTTATTAAATACTTCTTGTCCTTGTTGAGCTAATGCTGTATCTGCCTTTGCAGGTTCTTTTACTGCTTGCATATCTTTGACCCATTGATCAAATTCAGCACGTGAAACGGCTTTCACTTTAAAATCCATTAAGGCATGTGACGGACCACATAACTCCGCACACTTACCATAGAATAAATTGTTTGCTTCTTCTGCTTTTTTGCTGTCAAATTCTAGCCAAAACTTATTAACATTATCGACGTTGGTGTCCATTTTCCCACCAGCTGGCGGAATCCAAAATGAATGTTTTACATCTGAAGCTTTCAAATTGAAGTAAACCTTTTCATCTGTTGGCACTACAAGCTCCTGACCAGTAACAATACCTAAGTCAGGGTATTCAAATTCCCACCAATACAAACTAGCTCGAACATTTACAACAAGTTTTCCTTCTGAACCATCATTCTTTTTCTCCATTTGCGTTACATCAGCAAATTTAAATGTTGCCGCAACAGTCGGAACTGCCAATATAAGCAATAGGATAATAGGAATAACTGTCCAAAGAATTTCAAGTGTATGACTTCCTTCAACCTGCTTAGGGATGCTTTCATCCTTTCGACGGAATCGGAACATCACAATTAAGAAAATGATTGTGACAACAATTATGACTCCCACCATGATGAGCGTACTTAGCTTCATCAGGTCAAATTGCGTATCCGCAACCTCACCTGCAGGCTTTAGTGCGGATAAAAATGGTTCTCCACAACCGGAAAGCATGAGTACTAAGACGGAAAATAATGAGATCAGTTGCCATTTCGCAAGTCTTTTCATTGCTTTACCAAACCCCTCTTTCGTAAAATAAAAATTTCAAAAAAAATATGATATACCCTTTCTTCATTTCCCCTTTTAATAAAGAAAGGATTACCTAATAAATTAAATAAGGGTAACAATTACCATTGCAACAAACATAATCGTTAAGTACTGCAAAGAGTAAATAAACATCAGTTTGGCCCATTTCATATCATCCTGCATCTTATATCCTATTAAACCTAGTGCTAGCCATCCTACATTTAGCAAGGTAGCTAAAATGAGAAATGCCATTCCTAAAGATTGTAGGAAGAATGGAAGCGGTAGCAAAGCTACAATCCATAAAATGATATGTTTTTTCGTTGTTTTAAACCCTTTCACAACAGGAAGCATCGGGATTCCAGCAGCCCGATATTCTTCAACTCTTCTCATGGCAAGCGCATAAAAATGCGGTGGCTGCCATGCAAACATAATAAAGAATAAAAGCCAAGCGACAATATCTAGATTTCCATCCACAGCTGCCCAACCGATAAGTGGTGGAACTGCTCCAGAAATACTTCCCACTATTGTATTTGAAACATATAACCTCTTTGACCACATAGTATAGAGACCTACATAGCTAATAACACCTATTAATCCAATAACTGCAGCCGAAACTGTCGTTAAAAGTAAAAATAATAACCCTACGACAATTAAGGAAACTCCTAAGGTAATAACCCAATGAGACTGGATTTTTCCAGTAACAGTCGGTCTATTCTTTGTTCTTTGCATTAGATGATCAATATCACGGTCGTAAACATTATTTATAGCACAAGACCCGGCTATAATTAATGATGAACCTATAAGTGTGAACAATACTAGATCTAAATGATCAAGGAACCGGTTGCCTGTAAAATGGAGTGCAAGCCAAATCCCTGTAAACGTTGTAATAAGGTTTGAATTTACTATGCCAATTTTAATTAGTGCTAAGAAATCCTTCAACATCGTTGTTTGTGGAATATCAGTATGTTTAGAATCAAGTGTTACTTCACCAAAAGCCTTTGGATTCGACATATTCCTTCCTCCTTTTCCCTTTTAACCGGAAAACATTCGAACTATTTATACCAGCACATTGTAAGTTTTTAGATAATCTGAAAACCTATTAAACAGTCTTTTGTTTTAACACCATTTACAACATGCGAATAATATTAATTATTTACCTATATCAAAAATATTTCATTTCTCACTGTATATTAAATCACACTTTTGGTCATTTTTGTGAAGTTTTTTTGAACATTTTTATTTTTTTTGTAAAAACTTAACAAAGATAGCAAAAGATACTCTTTCATTCTATTGAAAAAAATTCGTTTCTTTTCATGTTTTTATTAGTTTTTTGATAGTATTTGAATATAGAACTTTTCTCTATAAAATCTTCTATTATTTAGCTTAGAAAGTTCCTAATAGTTGTAAAAATCTAATTAATTGTGTACTATCAAAACTGCATTCATTTCTTTTTTTTGTGAATTTTCCCGAAATTTGTCTTTTACATTATACATGTCAATCTAATTTTTTGACAATTTTTTAAACTTTATAGGATGTGATTTTTTGTGCGAAGGTCTTTAAAATGGTTAGCGGTTTTAACGACGATAGGAATGTTGTTGGTTCTCCTTGGGGGAGCCTTAGTAACGAAAACAAACTCAGGGTTAGGTTGTGGGAGATCATGGCCTTTATGTAATGGCGAAATCATCCCTAGTGATATTTCCTTCGAACTTATCATTGAACTTTCTCATCGTGTTGTTTCAGGTTCTGTGGGCATTATGGTCCTAGTTTTATCGATTTGGACTTGGCGTTCGATCGGCCATATAAGGGAAACGAAATTCCTTTCCTTTTTATCTTTTTTCTTTCTTGTATTACAAGGCTTGATCGGTGCAGCTGCCGTAATATGGGGACAAAACAGTTTCGTTAGAGCCCTCCATTTTGGGATTTCGCTTATTTCATTTGCAGCTGTTTTATTATTAACGCTCCTTATTTTTGAGGTTGATAAGAAATTTCAGGCAGAAAAGCTTGTCATCGATAAACGAATGCAAAAGCATATGATTGGTGTAACCATTTATAGTTACCTTGTTGTATATACCGGAGCCCTCGTTCGCCATATGAAAGCTAGTCTCGTATGTCCGGACTGGCCATTGTGTAATAATCAGTCATCCTTTTTCCCTACCAATTTGAACGAATGGGTGCAAATGGGACATCGATTTGCAGCTGGTCTCATTTTTTTATGGATAGGTTATATAACTTTTCTAGCCGTTAAACATTATAAACAACAAAAAGTCATTTATTGGGGATGGATTATTTCCTTTATTCTTGTATGCTTACAAGTGATCGCCGGGGCACTCGTCATATTTTCTCAGCTAAATTTATATATTGCCTTAGCCCATGCCTTTTTCATTTCCTGCTTATTTGGTGTTTTATGTTACTTCCTACTGCTGGTATCAAGAAGCAAAAAAAATGCTCTTGAATCTAAAAAAAGTCAACCGCTTACGCCTGAGCAACAAACTACCACAAACATATAAAAAAAAGGTCTGAACCAAGTTCAGACCTTTTTTTTATGTTTTAAACTAACTCATTATGTTTTTTTGTTACTTAACCAATTCAATTAACAAGTCACCTGTTTGAATGGCTTCTCCGTTCTTAACATAAATATCTTTAATGATACCAGAAAACGGAGCTTGGACGGTCGTTTCCATTTTCATTGCTTCTGTAATAATGAGATGGTCACCACGGCTTACCTTTTCACCTTTTTCAACAAGAACTTTTACGACTGTTCCCGGCATGGTCGCAGCGATATGATTTTCATTGCCTGGATCCGCCTTAATTTTTGCCGAAACTGTCACTTTAATACTTTCATCCTTGACGACAATTTCACGTGGCTGTCCATTTAATTCAAAATAAACGATTCTTGTTCCATCAGTTTGTGCTTGACCGATTGAAACAAGCTTAACCATAAGAATTTTTCCTTTTTCAAGCTCAACTTCTATTTCCTCACCAAGACGTAATCCATAGAAGAAGGTTGGTGTATCAAGAACAGAGATATCCCCAAATAATTCAACCTTTTTCGTATAGTCAACAAATACTTTTGGATAAAGAGCATAGGCAAGGACGTCAAAATCTGAAGCTTCTCTGCCAATTTCTAAAGAAAGTTTCTTTTGTAATTCATCAAAATTTACAGGCTCCAAAAGCTCTCCTGGGCGGACAGTAATCGGTTTTTTATCTTTAAGAATGACACGTTGGAGCTCCTCAGGGAATCCTCCATAAGGCTGTCCTAAATACCCCTCAAAAAACTCTACAACAGAATCCGGGAAATCAAGGATACTACCTTTCGTGATTACATCTTCTTCCGTTAATTCATTCTGAACCATGAACAATGCCATATCACCGACAATTTTTGAAGAAGGGGTTACTTTCACAACATCCCCAAACATTGCATTGACGCGGGCATACATTCTCTTTACATCATCCCATTTATCTCCTAAGCCAACTGCCTTTGCCTGTTGTTGTAGGTTACTGTATTGACCACCCGGCATTTCGTGCTGATAAACCTCAGTATGTGGAGCCATCATTCCAGACTCAAAGTCACGGTAGAACTTACGTACATCTTCCCAATAATGAGAAAGTTGTTCGAGCGCTTCAACATTGACATTCGGTTTACGGTCATTACCCTCAAGCGCGTAATAAAGTGAATTTGCACTTGGCTGCGACGTTAGTCCGGCCATCGTTCCTAATGCTACATCCACAATATCAACACCAGCTTCAATTGCCTTTGCATACGTATAAATTCCATTTCCACTTGTATCATGCGTATGAAGATGAATTGGAATATCGACCGTTTCCTTTAATTCGGAAATTAAGCGATAAGCAGCTTGTGGCTTTAACAAACCTGCCATATCCTTAATACCAAGAATATGAGCACCCTGCTGTTCTAATTCCCTTGCTAGGTTTTTATAATATTGGAGATCATATTTCGATCTAGACGGATCATTTATATCACCTGTGTAGCAAATCGCGGCTTCGGCAATTTTTCCATTTTGGCGAACGGCATCGATTGCGACCTCCATACCTTTTACCCAGTTTAAGCTGTCAAAAATTCTAAATACATCAATTCCCGTTTCGGCTGACTTAGCTACAAATTCCCGAATAACATTATCTGGGTAATTCTTATAGCCAACAGCATTGGAGGCACGGAGAAGCATTTGGAATAGGACATTTGGTATTTCTTTTCTTAATTCCTGCAAACGAACCCATGGGTCTTCATTTAAAAAGCGGTAGGCAACATCAAAGGTAGCTCCACCCCACATTTCAAACGAAAACATTTCTGGAAGAAGTTTTGCAGTTGGTTCTGCAATATGTTTGATATCCGTTGATCTTACCCGTGTTGCTAACAGTGATTGATGAGCATCTCTAAACGTTGTATCGGTTAACAATACTTGATTTTGAGCCTTAATCCATTTAACTAATCCTTCTGGCCCTTCTGCATCAAGGATTTGTTTTGTGCCGTTATGATAGTCAAAATCATAATTCAATTTTGGAATTCTTGGCTTATCAAAAACAGGCTGTTTTTTCTTTTCAATCCCCGGGAATCCATTTACTGTTACATTCGCGATGTAAGACAGCATTTTTGTTCCACGGTCCTTACTTGGCGTAAATTGGAACAATTCTGGTGTTGTATCAATAAACGAGGTATCATATTCTCCTGTTTTAAACTTTGGATGCAACACAACATTCTCAAGGAATGGGATATTCGTTTTAATGCCACGAATCCGGAATTCTCTTAGGTTACGGACCATTTTCGATGCTGCCAGCTCAAACGATGGACCAAACGTCGTTAATTTTACCAAAAGCGAATCATAATAAGGAGTAATAACAGCACCTGTATAAGCGTTACCAGCATCCAATCTTACACCAAATCCGCCACCTGAACGGTAAGCCATAATTTTACCTGTGTCCGGCATAAAATTATTCAACGGATCTTCCGTTGTAACACGAGACTGAATCGCATAACCATGAACTTTAATATCCGATTGAGCAGGAATTCCAACTACATCTCCATGAAGTTCATGTCCCTCGGCGAGCAATATTTGCGAAATAACAATATCAACACCTGTTACCATTTCGGTAATCGTATGTTCTACCTGAACACGAGGGTTTACCTCGATAAAGTAAAATTCATTCCCTGAAACTAGAAATTCAACTGTTCCGGCATTTACATAATCAACGTTTTTCATTAATTGAACAGCGGCATCACAAATTCTTTCCCGCAAGTCATTTGAAATGGACACACATGGCGCCACTTCAACGACCTTTTGATGACGTCTCTGAACAGAACAATCGCGCTCGTATAAGTGAACAATATTCCCATGATGGTCACCTAAGATTTGGACCTCAATATGCTTAGGATTAATAATTAATTTCTCAACGTATACTTCATCACTACCGAAAGCAGCTTTCGCTTCAGATTTTGCTCTAGTATAAGCTTCCTGAACTTCTTCTTTATTGTTAACGATCCGCATTCCACGTCCGCCGCCGCCTAATGCAGCTTTAATAATGATCGGATAACCATGCTGTTCTCCAAAAGCGCTGACCTCGCTAACATCTTTAGCCGGCCCATCACTACCTGGAATAATTGGAATATTAGCAAGTTCAGCCTGTGTTCTTGCCTTTACTTTATCTCCAAACATGTCCAAATGTCTTGTTTCTGGTCCAATAAAGATAATGCCCTCTTCCTCACAACGACGAGCGAAATCAATATTTTCAGATAAAAATCCATAACCAGGATGAATCGCATCTACTTCACTATGTTTAGCAATTTCGATTATCCCTTCAATATCTAAATAGGCATCAATCGGTTTCTTACCTTCCCCGACTAAGTATGCCTCATCGGCTTTATAACGATGGTAAGTACTGGAATCTTCTTTGGAATAAATCGCAACAGTCCGAATATTTAGCTCATTACATGCCCGAAACACCCTGATCGCAATCTCGCCACGATTGGCGACCAGCACTTTGCTGATACGTCGCTTCAAAAAAATCACTCCACCTTTGTTTTTTGTTTAGAGAAAAGCGCAAGGAATGACCCTCGCGCTTATGAAGGAAAATTAATAGAACCAGCGATTCTCTTTTTTGAAGGAGCTGCCTGCTTTTCACTTTCCTTATGTTTATATTTTTGTTCGTAATTTACGAACATTGATACATTGACTAAAATCCCCATCGCAAATGACAGTTGAAGAATCGATGAGCCCCCATAGCTTACAAATGGCAGTGGAACCCCTGTTAATGGGATTAATCCGGAAATACCAGCTAGATTTGTAAATGACTGAATTCCGATCATACTGGAAATACCTATTGCCAGCAAAGTCCCAAATGGATCCTTGCACCTTAAAGCAATGTATATCCCCTTTAACACAATGAACCCTAAACAGATAATAACAAACCCTACACCCCATATTCCCAACTCTTCGGCAATTACCGCCATAATAAAGTCCGTGTGGGATTCAGGTAAATAACCAAGCTTTTGAACGCTTTGTCCCAATCCTAAGCCATTAACTCCGCCTGAACCAATTGCTAAATATGAATTAACCAACTGGTAGCCAGACCCTTGTTCCACTGAAAAGGGATCATTAAACGCTTCAAATCGACTAAGCCTAGTTTTAGAAAAAATCTCATCTTTTAACATTAAAACAAATGGTAAGACCAACAAGGAACCAATAATAATTAGCTTTGTTATATTTTTAATATTCATTCCAGAAGAAATAATAATCATCGCTGCTATCGCAAAAATGATGGCTGCCGTTCCAAAATCGGGTTGAATGGCAACTAAAACACAAACAATTACTAAATATACAACTGGAGGGACAACCCCATGATTAAATTCATTAATATAGGATTGTTTCTTTGCGTATACAGCAGATAGATAAATAATGACACCAATTTTTACAAATTCCGAGGGCTGAATACTCCTGCTTCCTACTTGGAACCAGCTTTGAGCATTTCCGGCAACATGTCCAAAAATAAACAAGGATACCAGTCCAAATAAAGAGCCAATTACAATAATGGCAAGTATTTTATTACTTTTCATTATTTTGTAAGGGAAAATTGACATAAAAGTAAAAACAAGGAGTGCACCCATTAAGTGGAGTTTTTGCTTTTGGTAGAAAAAATCACTGCTTACATCATACCGTTGAACAGCAGAAACCATACTTGAACTGTAAATCATGACCAATCCAAATAAAGACAAAAGGATCAAAACAATAATTAAGGAATAATCATACGACTTAATGATTTTTTTTACCATTCAACCTCTTCCTCATCTTCTAGGTTGTTTAAGTTATTCTATCATTCTATTCAATATCCTGCATATGAGGGAAGAAAAGATAGAATTATTTTAGCATAAGAATACTTTACTTCCTATACTATTTATTATTTTTTTGATTAAAATTGTTTTTTAAATTTTAATATTCTAAAATTATAATGGTATAAAAAAACTCAAACATTATTCTGTTTGAGTTTTAACTTACTATTTTTTTTGTGAAGCTTCATGCAGTGCGGAAAGCTCTCTTTCTAATTGATCTATAATATCTTTACCGTCTTTATCTTCAACTAAACCTAGTCGGACTGCAAAGTCAATTTCACGAGATAAACCAAACATTTGTGTATCTAATACCTCTTCATAAAGTGGACACTGAGGCATTGTAAGGTTGTCCATTTGCACCTTAATAAGCTTCAATATCTTATCAGCGTCCGCCTTTAGTAAGGCGTTTGCTTTTTCTCGATGATCAATAATCATTTCTGACGCCAACATTGATCCCCCCGTTTCCGAGCGATTACCTATACTTCTTTAAATTTTACTCGCTTGCACGACAAATTGCAACAATAATCACAAGGTAGTTTATATTTCATTCAAGACTTATTTTTCCAAAGTGAAAAAGTGTCAGAAAAATGACAGTGGTACAAATAATCGTTATACTTAAAATATTGCTAAAAAGGGAGGGCGTTAGAATGGAAAATATCATTCAAATTAGTGGGAAGGTAAAATTCCCAATTACTTTAGACCCAGGTGTTTGGATATTTGACGATCGAAAAATCGATTTAAATACATATTTCCAGCTTAAAAGCGAAGAAAAGCCCGATGAATTAACAGAGTATAAAAAAGCGATCTCTAAACAATGGGACCGTGAAATTGTCGAAGGAGCTGTTGTTCCGCCTACCTTATCTTCTGAGCGGGTATTCGAAAAAGAAAAGCTGCTAAATGGTTCGTTTGCGATTAGCTTAAAACCTTTTTTAACCAATGCAGAACCTTTAGATGACGCAAGCGCCTTGGTTATTGAAATGAATAATCATGAAGTTGAGGTTGCTTTGGATGAGGCATATCAGCTTTTGCTTGGCTTTTCTATGGAAGGAAAACCGCTTAAAGATGACGGCCCTATTCATGTTTATTATGGCGATGGTTCCAATCAGCATCAGCCACTAAAAAATGTTAAAAGACTTATTGTAAAATAAGACTTACCGAAAGGGCTGATCATAATCAGCCCTTTTTCGTCTTTATGGGGATAGCTGATGTTTTATAGGAGATCAGCTGCTAGCTGGGCTAAGCTTGATCTTTCTCCCTTCACCAACTTAACGTGTCCTGAAATATTTTGATCCTTAAACTTTTCAACGACATATGTAAGGCCATTGTTGTATGCATCTAAATACGGATGATCAATTTGTTCAGGATCTCCCATTAATACAATTTTACTCCCCTCTCCAACTCGTGTTAATATCGTTTTTACTTCATGCTTTGTTAAGTTTTGAGCCTCATCAATAATAATATATTGATCAGGTATACTTCTCCCACGTATATATGTGAGCGCCTCTACCTCAATCGATCCCATCCCCGCAAGAATTGCATCAAGTTCCCCGGGTTTTTTTGCGTTAAATAAATACTCTAAATTATCATATATCGGCTGCATCCAAGGCCTCAATTTCTCTTGTTTTTCTCCCGGAAGAAAGCCTAAATCCTTACCAACTGGTACGATTGGTCTGGCCACTAAAAGCTTTTTATAATCACCTAAATCCTCTGTTTGCATTAAGCCCGAGGCAAGGGCAAGAAGGGTTTTTCCCGTTCCTGCTTTTCCTATAAGAGTGACAAGCGGTATGTCTTTCCTTAATAAAAGCTCAATCGCCATTGTTTGTTGAACATTGCGAGGGCGAATCCCCCAAATATGTTCATGATCAAAGATTAATTTTTTTATTTTTTTCCCTTTAGAATCAACTACGCCCACGGCCGAAGCAGAGCTCCCTAATGCATCCTTTAAAACAACAAATTGATGGGGATAATAAGGGTGATTCGATATATCAGAAAGTAATAATTCATTTTTTTCATAAAACTTCCCAATAAGACCAACATCGATATACTTTTCTAAAAATCCGGTATAAATATGGTCAAAATCAACGACGCGGTCACTCAAGAAATCTTCAGCAAATAATCCAATCGCATCTGCCTTGACTCGTACAAGCGCATCTTTGCTCACAAGAATGACTGGTCTCCCTTTTTCTTTCGTTTGTTCTTCCAGAAACAAATTTTTGGCTACAGCAAGGATCCGATTATCATTTGTTTTTTCAACAAAAATTTCTTGTAATTGGTGAAAGGAACGATGGTTTAGTTCAATTCTTAAATTGCCACCGTTCTCAAGCGGAATCTTTTCATGCAGCTTCCCAGATTCTCTTAAGCTGTCAATAAGGCGTGAAACCTGTCTTGCATTCCTCCCAATTTCATCCATATACCTTTTTTTTGAGTCCACTTCTTCAAGAACAACCGCTGGAATAACAACCTCATTGTCCTCAAAGGAGAAAATGGAGAAGGGATCTTGTAACAAGACGTTTGTGTCTAACACGTATATTTTACTCAATCTGATGCCTCCCGCTCTTCTTGATCTACTCGTTCCTATATTGAACGAACCGCTTGTCAGATGAACTTTGATAAAATATATGATTCTTCGCATAAAGATAGAAGAAATTTTGCACAATAATCGTAAAGGGTACTAGTTATTTATTTTTCAACAAAATCACCATTCCCGCTTATTTTAGGAGAAGCTTTTGAATTGTTTTTGGAGGTGACCAATAATCATGATAAAGAATTGTTTAGCAATTGCTTTAATATTTATGTTGGCAGGCTGCGGAGCGCAAAATAAAGCAGTTGATAATGGAAGGGATAATTTAGTCAAAGTTAAAAATAGTACAATACAGGAAGTGGACAGAGAAACAGGCCAGCAAATTTCCAAGCATTTAGTCGATTTAGCCACCGGAGTCCCTAATGTACGGGATGCAACAGCAGTGGTCTTAGGAAACTACGCCATTGTTGGAATTGATGTTGACCAAAATATTGACCGGTCTCAGGTAGGGTCCATAAAATACTCCGTTGCCGAGAGTATGAAAAACGATCCACATGGTGCCAGAGCCATTGTCATAGCCGATCCAGATCTTAACGCCCGCTTAAGGGAGATTGCAGGGGATATTCGTAATGGGCAGCCCGTTTCCGGGATTATGAATGAGCTTTCGGATATAACCGGCCGCTTAATGCCGGAAGTTCCTGCAGATATGTTAAACCCAAAAGGACGAAATGCAACAGAAAATCCAAAAAAAGAAATGAACACCCAAGATTCACGCAAACTCGAAAAAGAACAGGATGACCAGTCAAAAGGACATAAGGATTAACCTTGAAATCGAACCCCTTAAAAAATACAAAAAGTGGCTGACTTTGGGTCAACCACTTTTTTATTATTCATTGCTTGCTGCCTTAATGGCATCCATTACTTGCTTGTCTAACTTTGCTGCAGCATTTTTATCATAAGTCTTGTCATATTGTGGCTCTACCGTAATTTTTGAACCATAAAACATTACATCACGGACTTCATTGATTTTGATTTCAACTAAGGCAAGTTTTAATGGCACACCTTCAAGTTTTTCTTGTTTGACTGAAGCATATCCGCTAATTGCATAAGTTGATTCATTCGCAATCACATTCACAACAACGTGTTTGTTTTTGTTAATATTCTGGATAATTCTTGAGCGATTATCAACCGCAAAGAAAACGGAATCGTCATTAGGTGCTAATACCCAAGAAATCGCGGTAACATTTGGACCGCCTGTTTCAAAATCTACAGTGGCAAGAGTGACAAAACGTTCTTTTTGTAATTCATCATACAAAGGTTTAATTAATTTTGCTTCTACTTGGTTCACCATCACATTACCTCCCTTAAACTACCACCATATTACTACTTTCCTATTTTTTCATCAACTTTAACGTATTAACTAAATGCAACTTAGGTCGACCATTTAACAATGGTATACTATAATATAATAAATTGAATTAATGGATAGGATAATTTAGATTTAGGATAGAGGTGTCTAGATGAGAGTAAAATGTTTCATTTGCGATAAAATAGAATCGATTGAGGATTATTCACCATTGGCAAAACGATTAAGAAATCGGCCAATTCACACATATATGTGTAAACCCTGTGAGGAACGAATCGCCGAGAAAACAAATCTGCGGCATGCGTCAGGGAATTTCCGGCTTTATAAACCTGCATCTGAAGAAGATAATTGGTAAAAAAAAGGTGGCAAATCGGTTCGGTAAAGAACCCATTAGCCACCTTTTCTTATTCATTCGGGTAGATTTTCCATTTATCAGGCTCGGCTTTAATTTGATTTAGCATGACTTCAATATATTCGATTGGGAATTGAGAGATTTTTTCCTCTCCATCCTTTTCGTATTGAACGAAGTACATTCTTTCATCTTTTGAAACATGGATATTGTTAATCCCATGCTCCATTGTCAAGATGGTCTCAAAAAGCTCTGTCGTTTCGATTGCTGACAGATCATCTGGTCTTTCATCGCTGACAACTTTTATCGAAAGCCAGTTATACAAGGCATCCTGTAGTGATTTCACGCCTAGACCTCCAAATTAACCAAGATTTGCGTCTTGTTTTTTTTGTTGGTGCAAACGTACCTTGTAAATGATAAGAATCAGTGCAGCAACCACTAACCCTTCCGTTATTGGTAGAAAGACACCTAGAAATGTAAGAACTGTACAGCCTAAAATCAAAAACAAGTAAATAATGATTGATTTTCCGATAGGCAGTTTTTTTGCAAACCCTAACTTATAAACAAGAATCGATAATCCAACAATTGTTAAATACAAAAGCGGCGTTCCAGTTTCTGGATTCTGATCAACACGGTACAAGGCTGCAAAAAAAGATAAATGCTCCGCTACATCCATTTCCGGTCACTCTCCCTTTTTTTAGCTTAGTTCAGCATATTTCTTTTTCTTTGCAAGTCTTTCACGTTCATTTTTATCAAGGATTTTCTTGCGCAGGCGAATCGATTCCGGTGTAACTTCACAATACTCATCATCATTTAGGTATTCTAACGATTCCTCAAGCGTCATGATTCGAGGCTTTTTAATGACCGAAGTTTGGTCCTTGTTAGCTGAACGAATATTTGTTGCTTGTTTAACCTTAGTAATATTAACGGTAATGTCGTTCTCTCTAGTATGTTCCCCAACAATCATACCTTCATAGATTTCAGTACCTGGATCCACAAAAATGGTTCCTCTATCTTCAACTTGCATAATTCCATAAGTCGATGCTTTCCCTGATTCCATTGAAACAAGGACCCCTTGACGTCTTCCGCCAACTTGACCTGGCTGCATTGGCTGGTAGCTATCAAAGGTGTGGTTGATAATTCCGTAACCACGAGTTAAGGTTAAGAATTCGGTTGTATAACCAATTAAGCCACGTGCTGGGACATTGAATATTAAACGAACCTGTCCTGTCCCATTATTAATCATATCAAGCATTTCACCTTTTCTTGCACCAATCGATTCCATAACTGCACCTGTGTGCTCTTCTGGAACATCGATTTGAACGCGCTCGATAGGCTCACACTGAACACCATCTACTTCTTTTATGATAACCTCTGGCTTTGAAACCTGAAGCTCATAACCCTCACGACGCATATTTTCGATTAAGATAGATAGGTGTAGCTCACCGCGGCCGGAAACAATCCAAGCATCAGGTGAATCGGTGTTGTCGACACGAAGGCTTACATCAGTTTGTAATTGAGAACGAAGACGCTCTTCAATTTTTCTAGAAGTAATAAATTTACCTTCTCTACCGGCAAATGGACTATTATTCACAACAAATGTCATTTGTAAGGTTGGTTCATCAATTCGTAAAACCGGTAAAGCATCTTGATGTTCCACTGGACAAACCGTTTCACCAACGTTAATGTCTTCCATTCCAGATAAAGCAATCAGATCCCCTGCATGTGCCTCTTGAATCTCTTGACGCTTTAATCCAAAGAAACCGAACATTTTTGTAACACGGAATTGTTTTACTGAACCATCAAGCTTCATAAGCGCAACTTGTTGACCGACATTAATGGTTCCGCGGAATACACGGCCAATACCAATTCTTCCAACATAATCATTATAATCTAACAGGGCAACCTGGAATTGAAGCGGTTCTTCACTATTATCAACCGGTGCAGGTATATGTTCGATAACCGCATCATATAATGATTGCATGTTTTCATCTTGGTTGGCAGGATTTGGATCTGTACTTGCTGTTCCGTTAATAGCTGAAGCATAAATTACTGGAAAATCAAGCTGATCTTCATTGGCTTCAAGTTCGATGAACAAATCCAATACTTCATCCACTACTTCTTCTGGTCTTGCAAAATCACGGTCAATTTTATTCACGACAACAATGGGGGTTAAATTTTGTTCCAAAGCTTTCTTTAATACAAAGCGGGTTTGTGGCATACACCCTTCATAAGCATCAACGACTAATAATACACCGTCGACCATTTTCATTATCCGCTCTACTTCTCCACCAAAATCAGCGTGACCTGGTGTATCTAGAATATTAATTTTTGTATCTTTATATTGAATGGCAGTATTTTTCGCTAAGATTGTAATTCCTCGTTCTCTCTCGAGGTCATTTGAATCCATTGCACGCTCTTCTACATGTTCGTTCGACCGGAATGTACCAGCTTGCTTCAACAGCTGATCGACCAATGTCGTTTTCCCATGGTCAACGTGAGCAATAATGGCTATATTGCGAATATCTTCTCTTAATTTCAAAAAATTCACTCCTCATATTTTCGTGAAACCCCATTGTCTTTGGATAACTGAAATATTATAACACAAATGATTAGAAACCAATAATCATTTTGTAGTACAATAGAAAATAACTTAAATTGAAGTGTTAAACAAAGGGGAAAAATCGATGAAACAAATTAAATGGTTATTTTTATTATTTGCTATCATGGCCGCAGCATGTATTGCAGGGATTGGCATATCTATTGCAGAAGGCAGTGTGATTGGCGCACTTGCAAGTACGATTGCGACCGTGGCAGCATTTGGACTAGGGTTTTCATTTAAAAGAAAATTATTAAAATAATCTGTAAAAAAATCCCTTTAAAGAAGGGATTTTTTTACGTACCTTAGTTTTTACCAATTTCCATCGTTAAGATACTTTTTTAAGATCTCTTGGTGAAGGCCTGGCTTAGCTACTAAAACGGTATTTTCTCCAATAAGGTTTAATTCCTTGCCTCTTAAAGTTGTAGCTACCCCTCCTACTTCTTCTAAAAGGACCTTTCCACCTGCAAAGTCCCATGGGGAAAGTCTTAAAGAGATATACGCATCAATTCTTCCGGAAGTAACGTATGAGATTTCCAAAGCGGCCGAACCTAATGATCTAGATCCCCTGGCATCTTTGACAAGCTCTGCTAACAAAGACGGATCTATGCTTCGATTTTCAGTCACCCACGTGGCATTAATCCCAATAATGGCATCCTTCACCTCTACATGATCTAATGGTGCGAGCCTTGTGTCATTTAAATAAGCCCCTTTTCCCTTAATCGCATGATAAAGCTCATCGTGAACCACGTCATAAATTAATCCAATCTGTCCGATTCCATTTTCATAAATTCCGATCGAAATAGCGAAATTGCGCTGCTGATGAACAAAGTTCGTGGTTCCATCAATCGGGTCGATAATCCAAACGACACCGTTTATTTCCTGTATTCTATCACCTAATCCTTCTTCTCCAAGAACCGAGTGATCAGGGAAAGTCGTTTTAATTTTTTCGATAAAAAATTGTTCTGTTTCTTTGTCCATGTTGGTAACAAGGTCATTTCGGTTTGATTTCGTTTGGATATCTAAAACTTTTGAAAAAGAAGCTCTGATCATCGCTCCAGCTTCCTTCACCCATGTCTTTGCGTATGTATCAACATCCTGCCAGCTTGTCATATATTATATCCTCCCAATTAGGGCATATTTTCCAATTAATTCTAGATTGATTAAATTATACTATTTAAATTCGACCTCTTTCAAACAAAAGCGCTTAGTTTTGCACTTTCATTCTCGCCTGAGCCTGAACTCCGTCAACTTGTCCTATCATTAAAAAATAAGGCCTTACTTATATTTGGCTGTTGATTTCCACTCCAGGTGCTCGCTTTCCGCGGGGGAGTCCGGGAGCCTCCTCGGCGCCATTGCGCCTGTGGGGTCTCCCGTGACACCTTCTCCCGCAGGAGTCTCGCACCTTCCGCTCCAATCAACAGAGTGCTCAAAGTCAAAACTGTTCTATAACACATCTAAAAATAATAAACGAACTCCATTTTGGATATTGGAGTTCGTTCTTAAAAAACATTGTATAAACCTAGATTGACATCCATTTTTTTCTTTCATACTCCTTTGGTGTCTAAAAAATATTTCACTTTCTATAATGCCTTAAGTCTTATAAGTTCAGTTCTAATTTTCTCAAGTTTCTGCTTACAGTCTTTTTTCTTTGCATCATTTTGTTCGCCCATAGCTTCAAAAAGAGTTGCAAGTTCATAATCCATCTCCAACCTTAGGACAGCAGCTCTTTCATTTTCAATTGTCTTTTTGCGATTTGAGTTCACTAATTGTTTCAATAGCATGATCTCCCTTCATATTAATTTAATTAAATTTTCTGATTATTTTTACTATTATAATATGAGGAATTTGCTTTTGATGCAACAAATTTGTGCTGAAACCTAGCAGGATAAATATTTTCTAACAACAAGCAACAAATTTCATCTTGTCTGTCATGTATGCTACAATGTTTTACAAATTCCGGCTGGAGGTTTTCTAATGTCGTTTTCTGGATTTACCAATGAGGATTTTGATGTTTTTAAAATTGATGGATTAGAAGAGCGGATGGGAGCTTTAATTAAAACAGTCCGCCCAAAGCTTGAAGATTTAGGGAAACATTTTGCCCCAAGCTTAACAACTTTAACTGGCCAAGAAATGTTTGCTCACGTTGCCAAACATGCTAGAAGAACAAAAAATCCGCCAAAAGATACTTGGGTTGCCTTTGCAAATAATTCCCGAGGGTACAAGATGGTCCCCCATTTCCAAATAGGACTATGGGAAAGCCATTTGTTTATCTGGTTTGCCATCATATATGAATGTCCTCGGAAAGAGGAAATCGGAATGAAATTTAAAGAGAATCTCGATTCCCTTTTCAACAATACTCCTGTAGATTTTGTCTGGTCTATTGACCATACAAAACCTGAAACAATACAACAACAAATGCTTTCAAAGGAGGACCTTGAAGCATTATTTGAACGTCTTACAAAGGTTAAAAAGGCTGAGGTCCTTTGTGGGTTCCAAATTCCCCGTTCAACTGCTGTTGAAATGAATTCTGAATCATTGCTGAATCAAATTGATTTCGTTTTCCGAAAACTGAATACATTATATGAAATTAGTAGTCAATCGTAGAACGCTTTTGAGTTTGATCCTAAAATATTTATGGATCAAACTCTCACGTTTCTATTCACTTTTAATTCATTTTAATTATTTTGGAGCTGTCTGTTTCTTTGGCCTTTTTTACTACCAAATAAGAGGAATAGTTGCTGCTCTCTTCGAAATCATCGAAAATCCGCTTCTCTTGTGCCTTACCGGGAACAATCTCTTTAAAACGACGATATACACTTAATAATTCGTCACGTTCAATTCCAGTTTCATACCCTTTTTCAACACATTCAAAAAATTTGATAACATCAACAATCTCTTCTGTTGACCAGTCAGGGTCAATCGGATATTGATATTCCATGCTTTTTCACCTCCATTTTTTTCATACAACAAGCTACTATTATTTTATCCATTTAGCTGAAGTGTCTTTCGCTTCAAGTACCATTCGATTAATTAGTTCCTCTACTGATGGAATATCCTTTATTAAACCTGCAACCTGACCTGCCCACGCAAAACCTTCATCCATTTTTCCTTCATATATATAACGTTTATTAGAAGTGCCACTAATATAATCCTTTAAGCCTTCATAGCCAACGTTTTCATTTTCTAAGGCCAAAATCTTTTCCGTCCAAGAGTTAGCTAATGCCCTTGCAGGCGCACCAATCGATCGTTTAATAATGACGGTGTCATTTTCAGAACTGTTAACTAAAGCTTGTTTATAAGCTTCATTTGCATGGACACATTCCTTTGTAGCAATAAACCTTGTACCCATCTCAATTCCTTCCGCTCCGAGAGCTAACGCAGCAAGAAGCCCTCTTCCATCACCAATTCCTCCTGAAGCAATTACCGGAATATTGACCGCATCGACCACTTGAGGAATTAACACAAATGTACCAATGTCGTCCCGACCAAGATGCCCGCCACCTTCTTGTCCAACGACCATCACTGCATCCGCTCCTAGCTCTTCGGCTTTTTGTGCTTGACGTTTTGCAGCAACTAATACAAGTTTTTTTATATCGGTTCCCTTTAGCTGTTCAAAAATTGGGGCAGGATTCCCTCCCGTCATGGATACAACAGGAACCTCTTCTTCTATCGCAACTTCGAGCATATGAGAAAAAGGACGTCCATGTTGGCCAATAGCGTAATTGACGCCGAATGGCTTTGAGGTCAACGAACGAACCTTGCGGATTTCTTCACGTAGCTGTTCAGGCGTTTCTAAAGACATCGCAGTAATCTGCCCTAAACCTCCTGCATTAGATACAGCTGCAGCTAGTTCAGAATAGGCTAAATAGGCTAGTCCTCCCTGGATGATGGGATATTCAATCTTTAAGCTTTCTGTCACTCTTGTCTTGAATTTCATCATTCACACTCCCCTTATAAAATTATCTTTAAAACTTCTATTTTTCTCGGTTATAATCCTGTTTTTTTAGAAAACTAATTAATGACACGTGCAAACTCTTGTCTCGTTTATAATAATTACTATGCAAAGAGAATGAATAATGCTATAATTCATGTGTTTTTAATTTTTTACCTTATTATCATATTTTCAGTAAAGAGGTGTGGGAAAAAGTTGTCTCAATACGATACACCGTTATTTAGCGGGCTCATTAAACATGCCCAAAAAAATCCAGTCCAATTTCACATTCCTGGTCACAAAAAAGGGGCAGGAATTGATCCAGAATTTAGAAACTTTATCGGTGATAATGCTCTTTCAATTGATTTAATTAATATTGGACCATTAGATGATCTTCACTCTCCAAAGGGAATCATTAAACAAGCTCAAGATTTAGCGGCAGAGGCTTTTGGCGCAGATCATACCTTTTTTTCAGTGCAGGGGACAAGTGGAGCAATCATGACAATGATTATGGCTGTTTGTGGACCAGGTGAAAAAATCATCGTTCCAAGAAATGTTCACAAGTCAGTTATGTCGGCAATTGTCTTATCTGGTGCAATCCCAATTTTTATTCACCCAGAAATTGATAAATATTTAGGGATTTCCCATGGAATTACCGTCGAATCGGTGGAGCATGCCCTTGAACAACATCCGGATGCAAAAGGTCTTCTTGTTATAAACCCGACTTATTTTGGAATTGCTGCCGATTTAAAGAAAATAGTAGAATTAGCCCATTCTTATCATGTACCGGTTCTTGTAGATGAGGCGCACGGAGTTCATATTCATTTTCATGAAGCACTCCCTATGTCAGCGATGCAAGCAGGGGCAGATTTAGCGGCAACCAGTGTTCACAAGCTAGGAGGCTCGATGACGCAAAGCTCGATCCTTAATATGAAGGAAGGACTTGTCTCAGTAAAACGAGTTCAATCGATTTTAAGCATGTTGACTACCACATCAACCTCATATCTATTGCTCGCCTCTTTAGATGTTGCTCGCAAAAGATTAGCAACAGAAGGAAAAGAGCTGATTGGCAGAACGATTGCTTTAGCGCAAAAAATCAGATCAGAAGTTAATGCCATTGAGCACCTTCATTGTGTTGGAGAAGAAATTCTTAATGCGAAAGCAGCGTTTGGCTATGACCCGACTAAGATGATTATTTCCGTTAAAGATTTAGGTCTTACTGGTTATGAAGTAGAAAAATGGTTGCGCGAAAACTATAATGTCGAAGTAGAAATGTCAGATTTATATAATATTCTTTGTATTATTACACCTGGAGATACGGAAGAAGAAGGAAAAATTCTTGTAGAAGCACTTAAACATTTATCAAAGGATTTTCACCATATGGCAGAGAAAGTCCATACAAAAGTTCTGCTTCCTGACATCCCATTGTTATCGTTAACACCAAGAGATGCATTTTATGCAGATACTGAATCGGTGCCTGTGGAGCAGGCTGTAGGCAGAATCATTGCAGAATTTGTTATGGTCTACCCACCAGGGATTCCAATCTTTATCCCGGGCGAAATTATTACCGAAGAGAACATAACCTATATTACAAAAAATCTCGAGGCTGGGTTACCAGTACAAGGTGCCGAAGACGATGAATTAAAATCATTCCGTGTGATTAAAGAACATCGAGCGATAAAATAAATAGAAACGAGGCCTAACGTCTTGTGGCCTCGTTCTTGTTTTTTAAACCAATTGGAAAAAGCATGCCTTTGCATGCTTTTTTATTAGGATCTATTAATGTGGCTGTTCTTCTTTTTTGTCTTCATTACAACATTGGCACTTGGCATAGAGAACCGTTACTTTTTCATCTTCGAAATGATCAATAGTCATATCACATGATTGACAAACGATTGTACCCATTTAAGGATCTCCCTTCCTTCCGGAACATTTTCACCAATTTTTTGAAAGCGTTTTAAATTCACTTCCTAATTAAATAATAATATAACACTTTTCTAATTTCAACCCCAATTTGTATAACACATTAACTTTTTTTAAAGTAAATTATGGAAACGACTGATAATTCCAGCCGCGCCCATTCTAATTAGTATAACACATTTAAAAGGATGCAAAAAAACAGACCTTTAAATAAGGTCTGTTCTCTCACTATGTTTAAGTATTTATTCATATTGTGGTTCAAATGGAGTTCCAGGCAATGCATCTAGGAAGAATTCCACTAAATCGGCAGCTTGTTGTTCATCGGTAATTTTAAAAGCAGTCTTTAAATATTCAGTGTCTTCAAGGTCTTTAGGGTCGAGGAGAGCTGAGCGGCCAGTCTGCATGCAGACTACGAGGGGCTTGCCAAAAAACAAATTGGTGTAGATAATCCCAAAATCAAAGCGGGTTTGTTCCGTGGTAAAACCAATAAATCTAACCTTCACTTTTTCAGATTCATCATAAAGCTTTCCAAAGATCTCCATAAATTACCTCCCTTTTGTTTGAATATTTAGAATTTTATTATAACTCAACTTTATTGTTTTAGCAAGAGCGATTTTGTCTATCGAAGAACGTTCCTTTCGTAATAAATTATCGACACATGATATAATAGAAACGAAAAAATTTACAGAACAGAGAAATTGGGGGATATAGCATGACACAAAACGCTTATATTAAGCTGGTATCTGCGTCTACACAGCAAAATATTACAACTGATGAGCTTATAAACTTATTTAATTATTATAAGGAAATTACTACAAAAGCTGGTGAACAATTAAAATGGGATTATAACCATTCCGCATTTCCATATGAAATTAAGGAGCAAGCAAATAGTGAAGGAAAATGGTTTTACTTATCTGCGATCAACGATGGTTACTTTGCTATTTTAATCGGTATTGACAAGGAACAAGTAAAAAATGAAGATGGCACTGAAACAGAACAAATGTATATTCAAATGACATTACCCGAAAAATCTACCGCTGGTGATAAGGGTAAAGCAAATGAATTTTGTAAATTCATCGCTAAAAAGCTTCAAGGAGAACTTCATTTATTTAATGGTAGGGTAATGTATTACTATCCAAGAAAATAGGGATTAGAGGATATTTGCATACATAAAACACCCCCTCTTTTTTGGGGAATTTAAATAATTTACTGGCGACCGTAATATGGTCGTCTTTTATTTTGTCTATGTTTAACTTGCCTGTTGATTTCCGTTACAGGTGCTCGCGCACCTTAGGGGGAGTCCGGGAGCCTCCTCGGCGCCATAGCGCCTGCGGGGTCTCCCGTGACACCTTCTCCCGCAGGAGTCTCGCACCTTCCACTCCAATCAACAGAGTGCAAACCAACATTTTTCTTTATCTCAGCGTTTATTCTAAGTCCATTCCCCTTAAAAAGGAACTCTATTTTGCATGGAGGATGGTTAAGGTAAAATGCACAGAGCTGTATAGTATGAGACTAAAAAAGGTAATGGCTACCGTTTTTTTTGTTGATTTTAATAAGGTGTTTCCGATCATAAAAGCGATATATATAAAAATAACAAACATTAACCCGTTATAAAGTGGATGATCGTGTTTTGAAAGCCATTCAATCACTGTATATCCACTCCAAATAATTAACTGTAACATAATCACAACGTATCCTTTCATCCTCATCCCCATTACCTGCCTAGATTATTTATCTCTCTTATTGTCATTATATGTACTCTATCTTAAGGATATTTTTCATTTGTGTTTCATTTAAATGACAAGTCCTTTTTTTTATTTCCATTATGATAAAATATGGCTACTACTCAATAGGTCGTGTGACCTAGCATTAACCGTTAAGTCATTGTTTAAGAATAATAAAAAAAGTGAGGCTGCCCGTGATGAAAGGTCTGCCATTGATATTTCTTGCTTCATTTATGGTGATGACTGGTTCCTGCAGTAAAGCCGATGATGAAGGGATCGAGTTAAAACAGAATGTTAAACAAATCCTATTTTTCTCAGATGACACTGATTATTCTGAGGAAGCAGCCTACTATGATGCTTTAATAGAATTAAAAGAAAATTTTCCAAAGGAAATTAAAAATATGCTGGTCCTTTCACCTACCAATGCAAAGCAATATTTCAAAGCTTATCAAATAAAAGCATGCCCTGCCCTACTGGTGGTTTATAATGAGACTGTTGTCGTAAAAATTACCGGTAATGTCTCAAAAGACGAAATTATTCATCCTATTTCTGAAGTTCTTTCCAATGATTTAGCAATAAAAAAATAAAAAGTCCTTTTCCGAAAATGAAAAGGACTTTTTTATTAGGCTCTGTTAAATTGGGCTGTTGATTTCCGCTCCAGGTGCTCCAATCAACAGAGTGCTTAAAATCAACATTGTTCTTTAACACTGCCTTTTATTAAAAAAATAAAAATGTAGTGTTGTGTTACTTAACGATATGAATTGGGTGACCTAGTGCTACTTCAGCAGCCTCCATCGTAATTTCTCCAAGAGTAGGGTGGGCATGAATGGTCATAGCTAAATCCTCTGCTGTCATTCCAGCTTCGATGGCTAAACCTAATTCAGCAATCATATCAGAAGCACTTGGCCCTGCGATCTGTGCCCCAATGACAAGTCCATCTTCTTTACGAGTAACGAGTTTCAAGAAGCCATCCGTTGCATCTAATGCCAATGCGCGGCCATTTGCAGCAAATGGGAATTTTGCAGCCGTAACATCAATACCCTCTTCTTTAGCTTGTTTTTCCGTGTAGCCAACAGAAGCAAGTTCCGGATCTGAGAAGACTACCGCTGGAATAGCCAAATAATCGATTTCCGATGGAAGTCCAGCAATGGCCTCTGCAGCAATTTTCCCTTCATATGAAGCCTTGTGGGCAAGCGGCGGACCTGGCACAACATCACCAATTGCATAAATATTGCCTACACTTGTGCGGCATTGTTTATCAATTTTGACAACACCGCGATCGGTCATTTCGATACCCACTTGTTCTAATCCAATCTCATCACTATTCGGACGGCGTCCGACCATTACAAAAACATAGTCTGCCTCAACCGTTTTCGCTTCACCGTTTACTTCGTATTTTACGGTGACACCTGTTTCAGTTTCCTCCACACCTTTAGCGAAAGCCTTCGTAATGATTTCTGCGCCCTTTTTCTTAAGGTTCTTTTTGACAATCGCAGACATTTGTTTTTCAAATCCGTTAAGAATTTCATCCATACCTTCTAAAATGGTAACTTGAGTTCCAAAGTTTGCATAAGCTCCACCAAGTTCTGTCCCGATGTAACCACCGCCGATTACAACAATTTTATTCGGAATTTCAGTTAAGGCTAAAGCACCAGTTGAATCAAGTACTCGTTTAGAATATTTAAACGCAGGAAGCTCAATTGGGCGAGAGCCTGTTGCGATAATTGCATGTTTAAAAGTATAGGTTTGCGAAGAATTTTCATCCATTACTTTAAGTGTATTAGCATCAACAAAGTATGCTTCACCACGAACAATATCAACCTTGTTCGCCTTTAATAATCCCTCAACACCGCCAGTTAATTTATTCACAACACTAGCTTTCCATGCCTGTACCTTTGTAAAGTCAACTCTTACATTTTCAGCTGTAATTCCAATTGACTCAGAGTGTTTTGCTGTTTCATATTTATGACCAGCCGCAATTAAGGCCTTTGAAGGAATGCAACCGACATTTAAACAAACGCCACCTAAATGTTCCTTCTCTACAATGGTTACTTTTTGTCCTAGCTGTGCAGCTCGTATAGCAGCAACATAACCGCCAGGACCTCCACCAATAACAATTGTTTCTGTTTCAATAGGGAAATCTCCTACGACCATTTTTTACGCCTCCATTAACAATAGTTCCGGATCGTTTAATAACTTTTTAATATGATTTAGAGCATTTTGCGCAGTTGCTCCATCGATCATTCTGTGGTCAAAGCTAAGTGATAAAGCAAGTACTGGAGCAGCGACAATTTCTCCATCTCTTACAATCGGCTTTTCAGCAATTCGGCCGATTCCAAGGATTGCAACCTCTGGATGATTAATTACTGGAGTAAACCACTGACCGCCAGCAGAACCAATATTTGTAATCGTGCATGACGCACCTTTCATCTCATCAGGAGCCAATTTTCCGTCTCTTGCTTTTGCTGCTAATTCATTAATCTCATTAGAAATATTAAATACTGACTTTCTGTCCGCATCCTTCACTACAGGAACAAGAAGACCTTTTTCAGTATCAGCTGCAATCCCAATATTATAGTAATGCTTATGAATAATTTCTCCAGCAGCATCGTCTAGGGAAGTGTTCAAAGCCGGGAATTCGCGAAGTGCACTAGTTAATGCTTTGACAACATAAGGTAAGAACGTTAGTTTTATTCCTTTCTGTGCTGCTACTTCCTTGAACTTTTTGCGATGTGCGACGAGCTTAGTTACATCTACCTCATCCATTAATGTAACATGTGGTGCCGTATGCTTTGAGTTTACCATTGCTTTAGCAATAGCTTTGCGGATTCCACTCATCTTTTCACGCGTTTCAGGGTATTGGCCTTGCGGAATAGCTTGTACTGCTACCTTTTCAACTGTCTTAGTTTCAGTTTCTTCTGCTGTTTCAGTAACGATTGGAACATCAACAGCAGGTACTACTGCGGAGCCAACTGAAAGATACGCATCAATATTTTCCTTTAAAACACGGCCATTCTTGCCTGTTCCATTAACAAGACGAATTTCTACGCCCTTTTCACGAGCATATTTCCGAACTGATGGCATAGCAATGACTCGTTTGTTACGGTCGACCGCAACTTCAGCTTCTACAGTAGGTACAAATGCAGCTTCTGCTTGCGTAACTCCAACTTTTGCAGGCTCAGCTTCCACTTTAGGAGCCTCTGCTTGCGTTTCCTCGTGATCACCTTTAAACTGTAAATTTTCATATCCTGGTGCATCAAAGGTCACCAAAACTTGGCCCACTGTAGCAACCGTTCCTTCTCCTACTAGAACTTCCTCAACTGTTCCTTCTACGGGGGAAGGGATTTCAACTACTGCTTTATCGTTTTGGACCTCACATAATACGTCGTCCTCTTGCACTTTATCTCCTGGTTTCACAAACCATTTAACTATCTCACCTTCGTGAATACCCTCACCGATGTCAGGCAATCTAAATTGAAATGCCACTGGATTCACCCTCCTAAACTTCATTCTGAATCATTTTGTACAAATTGTTCACGGAAAACACGGGATTGCTGGAATAATCCTTAATATCCCAGCATCTTACCCGATTTATTTAAAATGACAATACTTTTTTTGCAGTTTCAATTACATCTTTATAATTAGGAAGCCAAACAGATTCTGCTTGTGGGAACGGGAATATCGTGTCTGGTGCTGCAACACGCAATACAGGCGCCTCTAAACTTAAAATCGCACGATCGTTAATTTCAGCAACCACGTTTGCTGCCACACCAGCCTGTTTTTGTGCTTCTTGAACGACAATAGCGCGACCCGTTTTTTCAACCGAACCAATAATCGTCTCAATATCAAGCGGGCTCACAGTACGTAAATCAATCACTTCAACAGAAAACCCTTCTTTCGCTAGCTCTTCTGCCGCTTTAAGTGACTCATGAACCATTGCACCATAAGTAATAATAGAAAGATCTGTTCCCTCACGTTTAATATCAGCTTTTCCTAAAGGGATAGTGTATGATTCTTCGGGCACTTCTTGCCGGAAAGAACGGTATAATTTCATATGTTCTAAAAATACAACTGTATCATTATCGCGGATCGATGAAATGAGAAGCCCCTTTGCATCATATGGTGTTGAAGGAATTACAACTTTTACTCCAGGATGTTGAGCCATCATTCCTTCTAAACTATCAGCATGCATATCAGGAGTGTGTACTCCCCCACCGAATGGGGAGCGTATCGTAACCGGTGAATTATATCTACCGCCTGAACGAAAGCTCATACGGGCCAATTGACCGCAAATAGAATCCATTACTTCAAATACAAATCCAAAAAATTGAATTTCTGGAACTGGACGAAATCCTTGCAGTGCCAGACCTACCGCGAGACCGCCGATTCCTGATTCCGCAAGGGGCGTGTCAAACACACGATCTTCACCAAATTCTTTTTGAAGGCCTTCTGTCGCACGGAACACGCCTCCATTAACCCCCACGTCTTCACCGAAAATTAATACATTCGGATCATTTTGTAATTCTGTACGTAGGGCATCGGTTATTGCTTGAATCATTGTCATTTGAGCCATTGTCTACTTCGACTCCTTTGCTTTATATATTTCATATTGTTCTTTTAAGTTATAAGGCATGTCTGAATACGTAATGGACATTAGATCTGTTACCTTTTGTTTAGGAGCAGCGTCTGCTTTTTTGATTGCCTCTTTAATATCTTCTTTTGCTGCTTCAATTACTTCACTTTCCTTTTCCTCGCTCCAAAGCCCCTTCTTCTCAAGGAATTTACGGAAACGAACAAGAGGATCTTTCTTTTCCCATTCATTATCAAGGTCTGCCGTACGATAACGAGTTGGATCATCTCCAGCCATTGTATGAGGACCGTAACGGTACGTTAATGTTTCAATTAATGTTGGCCCCTCACCATTAATGGCACGCTCACGTGCTTGGTGAGTTGCGGCATAAACGGCTAGCGGGTCCATGCCATCTACCTGGATACCAGGAATACCAGCTGCCACTGCCTTTTGTGCTAGTGTCTTTGAAGCGGATTGTTTTTCAACAGGAGTTGAAATGGCAAAGCGATTATTTTGAGCTATAAATATTGCCGGAGCTTTGAACGCTCCTGCAAAGTTCATTCCTTCATAGAAGTCACCTTGGGAAGTTCCACCGTCTCCTGTATAAGTAATCGCAACTGCTTTTGCTCCACGCTTTTTCATTCCGAGGGCAACACCTGCAGCTTGCACGTATTGAGCACCAATAATAATTTGCGGGTGAAGTACGTTTACCCCTTCAGGAATATTCATCCCTTGATAATGACCTCTTGACCATAAAAAGGCTTGATATAAAGGCAATCCATGCCAAACTAGTTGCGGAACATCACGATAGCCAGGTAGAATAAAATCCTCTTTTTCCAGTGCAAATTGTGATGCTAATTGTGAAGCCTCTTGGCCAGCAGTTGGAGCATAGAAGCCTAACCGTCCTTGACGATTCAAGGAGATGGAACGTTGATCGAGAATTCTTGTATATACCATTCTTCGCATTAATTCTTGTAATTGATCATCACTTAGCTCCGGCATTGCAGCTTCATTCACTACATCGCCTTCTTCATTTAATATCTGTAATGTTTGAAATTGTTCCTCTACAGCTGCGAGCTGTTTCTTCACGTCCAATTGTTCCTTAGTATTGGAAGCCATAAGAGTCACCTCTTCCTTTCATATGAGAAAATAATTATTCATTAAACATATCAAAATTAGGATACCCAAAAACTTTATAGAATAATAATCGACAACCGAAGACAAATTCTGTATCACTAATTTTTTATTTTTTACTAATACAACACTTTCTATGTTTTTAAGTTTACAACATCGAAAATACGCAAGTCAATCATAATGATTCAAGTTTTTCACATTTCGTTCACATTTTTTATTTCCAAACTGTATTACCTAATATCCTTCATCTGTATTATAAAAAGGTGAAGAAAATGGCGGTTGTTATAATAAAGTGACAAAAATCACTTTAGTGAAATAACTTTTTTCTATTCTTTTAAGAAATAATAAACTTATAGATGAAAAAAGAACCGACATAATGTCGATTCTTAGTTACGTAATTATTATTTCGAAACACTTAATCCTGCTTTTTTGTAGAAAGCCAGCTTCGTTTCATTGTATTTCTTTGTCTTATCATTAAATTTCTCGTTTGCTTGAAGAACTTTATCATATGTATTATTAATTTTTGTTACTTGGTCTGTTAACTGTTCTAGGGAAACATCTTTATTTTTAAGCATTTGGTATAATTCAGTATCATATTTAATACCTAATAAATAGTATTCATACAATTGATCATGAATCTTATATCTTGAGCTCATCATTTCATCTAATTCTTTTGCTTCATTTTTCAGCTCTGCATCCTTCAGTTCGGGTATCATTGCAGAAAAACTTTTGAATTTGTCTTCACTGGACTTTATACTTTTTTGTTCTGTATCCATATGCTTCTTACGGTTAGAAACCATTGATATAGCCTCATCAGCTAGTTTTACAATTTGATCATAATCCTGACTTCCTAAAGAATTAATCTCTTTATATAGTTCTCTCTCTTTCTTTTCAAGCTCCATTAACGGCTCTTGTTGTTCTTCAAAGCTTTTTTCTTGTTTTACTACATCCTCCAATATATCAAACATTTTTTCTTCAGTAGATTGTCCAATACAGCCGGTTAACAAGAAAAAAATGAATGATATAATAGTAACCAAACTCATTTTCCGAATGCTCAATCGCTTTACCCCCTAACTGCTACCAATACTTACTATATCGATTGTAAAGTCGTTTGACAATAGTACTTGACCGGCTTTTATTGTTAACTTTTTTACTATTCTTTGTTAGACTACTTACATAGTCAGATAATAATAATTCAAGCCAAAGTTGAAATAATCATGTAGAAGTAAATTAATATATAGGAGTGTTTTTTCATTATGCTAACTATGGAAGATATTATTAGGGATGGACATCCTACATTACGCCTAGTGGCAGCGGATGTGCCATTGCCCGCTTCAGATGAGGACAAACAAATACTGGCTAGTTTAATGGAGTTTGTTCAAAATAGTCAAAATCCTGAAATTGCTGCAAAATATGGTCTTCGTCCCGGCATTGGACTTGCAGCACCTCAAATAAACGTTTCAAAAAAGATGATTGCGATTCATGTTCGAGATGAAAAAGGCGAACTGTACAGCTACGCTCTCTTTAACCCAAAAATTATTAGTCATTCCGTGGAGCAATCCTATCTATCTTCCGGAGAGGGCTGTCTTTCCGTCGATGAATCTATTCCCGGTTTCGTGCCCAGATATGCAAGAATTACAGTTAAAGCCACAGATCTAGACGGAAATGATCTTAAATTACGGTTAAAAGGATTACCAGCTATCGTGTTCCAACATGAAATTGACCACCTTCACGGAGTAATGTTTTATGATCACATTAATAAACAAGATCCGCACCATCGTCCAGATAATTCAATTGAAATTGAAAGATAAATAATTAAACAGGGTAGCCATACCACCGGATTGGCTACCCTAAATTAATTCTAAGACTGCTTATTTAATTAGTCCCAATTCCTTTAATCCATACCATATTCCGTCTTGATCGACATCTTTTGTGATAAAATCTGCCTGTTGCTTTAATTCATTTACGGAATTTCCCATTGCAACCCCAGTTCCAACCGCACTCAGCATTTCCATATCATTAAGTCCATCACCAAAGGCATAGACATCTTCCAATTTGAAACCAATTCGCTCTACCATCCTTTTAACCCCTTCTGCCTTCGATCCTCCCTTTGGGATAACATCAACTGAATACGGATGCCAGCGTACAAAATTAAAATGTGGGTAATTCCCTTGATAGAGATCTTCATGTTCCTCTTCAACAAACAGCAGCGCTTGTAGAATTTCTCGATTATGATAGAACGATTCATCTTGCTCTGGATGGTCCATTTGTAAACTACTCATACTTTTTTCTATATAGTAATGATGAGGAACACTCGCCTTCATCGTTTTTTCATCCATAAACACTAATGGATGATCGTTTTGCTCTGAATGGTTGTGGAGACGTTTTAACTCATCATTATTTAAAGGGTTAGTATAAATTACTTCATTTTCAAATACGACATATTGGCCATTATAAGAGACAAATGAATCTATATCTAACTCTTTTCTTAACGATTCAAACATAAATGGTGCTCTGCCGGTAGCAATCGCAACAAATACTCCATTTTCCTTCAATTGCTGGACAGCCTGCTTTGTTTTAAAAGGCAGCTTTTTTTCATGATCTAATAATGTTCCATCAATATCAAAAAATATAATTTTATTCACTTTTAGCCAATCTCCTTTACGATGTAGATTCTATGTAGGAAAGATTTTTTACATCTTTTAAGTAGTATAATAACACGAAGAACCTTTTTGACAAATTTCTTCATAAACCTTTCTATCGTTTCATATTGGGCAAAAGTTCATTTCCATGTTTATCCATGATAAATTCATACAAATCCAACATATAATAGTAAGAAAGAACTGTGAAATTTACGACATTTTTTTAAACGATCTATATTTACTTTACTTTGGACAAGGATTGTTTAAAATAAGAAGTGAGGAGATGATCCACTATGTTAAAGAAGCTAAGACAAAAGCTTTTAAAACAGTGGAAAGATTTACTTCGTAAAAAATCAATCGCGTGAATTTTTGAGCCCTTCAAACTTGCGAAGGGCTTCTTCCTTGTTGTACAGTGGTAATTAATAAATCTTTTACATAGCTTAACAGCCTATCCAAACCATTCCTTTCGATGAATAATTTGTTAACTTAAGAAAAAACATGAAAAACCTGTTAAACTTATATATAATAAGAAAAAGCTGCAACTTTATATTGAGGACGCATTATTACTTTAACGAAGATGTTAAAGTATCAATTTTTATATAAAAAAGTGAAATTAAGGAGAGAAATAACATGATTTATAAAGTTTATTTTCAAGAATCAAATTTACAGGTACCTGTACGTGAGAAAACAAAAACTCTTTATGTAACAGCTGATTCTGAACGAGATGTACGGAAAAAATTAGCAGATAAGTCATACAATATTGAGTATGTGGAAGCTGTACAAGGTGCATTTTTAGAATATGAACAAAAAAATGAAGACTTTAAAGTATTGGAGATTGGATAATTTATGAAATTTGTAAAAAATGATCAAACAGCCGTGTTTGCCCTCGGTGGTTTAGGGGAAATCGGAAAAAACACCTACGGAGTTCAATTCCAAGATGAAATAATTTTAATTGATGCTGGAATCAAATTCCCTGAAGATGAGTTACTTGGGATTGATTATGTTATTCCAGATTATTCATATTTAATAAAAAATGAAGAAAAAATTAAAGGCTTGTTTATTACCCATGGTCACGAAGACCATATTGGCGGTATTCCATATCTCCTTCGTGAAATTAACATTCCAATCTACGGCGGCAAACTTGCCCTTGGATTGATTCGAAATAAACTTGAAGAGCACGGTTTATTAAGAAATGCTAAGCTGTATGAAATTAAAGAAGAAGACATCATTAAATTCCGAAAGACATCTGTTTCCTTTTTCCGAACCACACACAGTATTCCTGATTCCTACGGTATAGTTGTAAAAACTCCGCCTGGACAAGTCGTTCACACTGGAGACTTTAAATTTGATTTTACCCCTGTAGGCGAGCCAGCAAACTTAACGAAGATGGCTGAAATCGGTAAAGAGGGAGTTCTCTGTCTTTTATCAGATAGTACAAACAGTGAAATTCCACACTTTACAATGTCTGAGCGTCGCGTAGGTGAAAGTATCCACGATATTTTCCGTAAAGTTGACGGAAGAATTATTTTTGCAACATTTGCTTCCAATATCCACCGACTTCAACAGGTAACTGAAGCGGCAGTTTTAAATGGCCGAAAAATTGCTGTGTTTGGGAGAAGTATGGAAGCTGCAATTGAAATTGGGTTGGACTTAGGCTATATTCGTGCACCAAAAGATACGTTTATTGATGCCCAATCCATCAACCGCATGCCTGCTAATAAAGTAACGATTTTATGTACAGGAAGCCAAGGTGAGCCAATGGCAGCACTTTCCCGTATTGCCAATGGAACTCATCGTCAAATTCAAATCATCCCTGGGGACACGGTTGTTTTCTCTTCGTCACCTATTCCAGGTAATACAATTAGTGTCTCAAGAACGATCAATATGCTTTTCAAAGCTGGTGCAGAAGTAATTCATGGTCCTCTCAGTGATATTCACACCTCTGGACATGGCGGACAAGAGGAACAGAAATTAATGCTCCGATTAATTAAGCCAAAATATTTCATGCCTATTCATGGTGAATACCGGATGCAAAGAATGCACGTAAAATTAGCTGTAGACTGCGGTGTACCTGAAGAAAATTGCTTCATTATGGATAATGGTGAAGTATTAGCTTTAGGAGAAAACATTGCACAAGTAGCCGGTAAAATCCCTTCTGGTAATGTTTATATTGATGGTAGCGGAATTGGGGATATTGGTAATATTGTTCTACGCGATCGACGGATCTTGTCTGAAGAAGGGTTAGTTATTGTTGTTGTCAGCATCAATATGAAGGACTTTAAGATTGCGGCAGGGCCAGATTTAATATCCCGCGGTTTCGTGTATATGAGAGAATCAAGTGATCTAATCAATGATGCACAAGTTTTAATTACTAAGCATTTAAATAAAGTAATGGAACGCAAAACGACACAATGGTCAGAAATTAAGAATGAAATAACAGACACACTTGCTCCATTCCTTTATGAGAAAACAAAACGCCGTCCAATGATTTTACCGATTATCATGGAAGTGTAATATGAAAAGCCGGGCATTTGCCCGGCTTTCCTTATGTATTTAATGCATTGCTTTTTTCTCGAAACGATTAATATCTACATCTGCTCCTATAACGATAAGGACATCACCCGTTTGAATGACTTCATTTGCTTGAGGAGAGACAATTATATTATTTCCTCTTTTAATCGCAACGATGGTAATCCCATACTCTGCCCGAATATCTAAGTCTATAATCGAGTGACCGTTTAACTTATGATTTGCTATTATCTCAACAATACTATGTTCCTCTGATAGCTCCAGATAATCAAGAACATTGTTGGATGCGATATGATTGGCAATCCGTCTTCCCATATCTCTTTCAGGATGGACAACATGATTTGCCCCTATTTTCCGTAATACCTTTTCATGATAATCATCTTGTGCCTTTACAGTAATATTCGTTACTCCGAGTTCAATTAACATTAGCGTTGTTAATATACTTGATTTAATATCATTTCCAATTGCAACAATGACGTGATCAAAATTTCTTATTCCTAAACTTTTTAAGACTTGTTCATCCGTACAATCTCCTACGACAGCATGAGATGCAATTGTTGAAAATTCATTTACTAAATCCTCATCATTATCAATTGCCAATACTTCCATTCCTTGTTCTGCAAGGGCACGGCATATACTTCCTCCGAAACGTCCTAATCCGATAACAGCAAACTCTTTTTTCACAATTATGTCCTCCAAGTAACACTATTCTATGTTTCACTTTTTTCTTATTTTAGCACAGAATTGGAAGAATAAAAAAAGGCTGACTAAAAATAAGTCAACCTTTCTGGTAAGTATTTAAAATTAGAAATTATAGAGTAGCTTGTCCTGGACGCCAGTTAGCTGGGCAAAGACCGCCAGTTTGTAATGCTTGAAGAACACGTAATGTTTCATCTACATCACGGCCGATATTGTTGTGGTGAACTACTGCATACATTAATTCGCCTTCTGGGCTGATAATGAATAAGCCGCGTAGTGCGATACCTTCTTCTTCGATAAGGACACCGTATTCACGTGAAACAACATGATTAGTATCTGCAGCTAATGAATATCTAAGATCTCCAAGGCCGTTTTCTTTACGGTCAGTTTTAATCCATGCAAGGTGAGTATGGATGGTATCAGTTGATACACCAATTACTTCAGCATCAAGGTCTTCAAACTCATCGTAGCGGTCAGAAACAGCAACGATTTCTGTTGGGCATACAAAAGTGAAGTCCATTGGATAGAAGAAAAGAACTGTCCACTTATCATTTTTCATGTTTTCTTCTAAGCTTACTTTTCCAAATTCTTTGTTAGGTAATACTGCATCCATTTCAAAACGAGGTGCTTGTTTTCCTACTAAACGTTCTGCCATTATTAATCCCTCCGATTTTAATTTAAATGAAGATTGAATCCTCATGGATTTCCTTAGCACATTTTTAATTATAGGTTGTTTCTATTTTTTAGTCAATATTAAATTATAATTAATTTAAAAAAGGATTAATTATCATCAAACTATGAAGAGCGCCTTTAATGTTTTATCCACTTAAAAGAATTATTAAACAAAATTAGACAGAAAAAAAAGAGGATTCAAACAAATTTACTAGTATATTTTACCACGCAAATTTGCCAAATCCAAATGATAAGCCTTGTCTTATCAACGATTTCCTTTATATTGAATGTACTTTATTATTCCATTTATCCCCTTTTCGATGGCAGCTTCATTAGGAAGTAACCTTGAATGGTGCAAGCCAAAATCTGATTCGACTCCCAACCAAAACATGAATCCAGGAATCTCCTTCAGCATATACCCAAAATCTTCCCCGGTCATCGCTTCCTTACACTCTACAACGGTCAAATCAGAGTGTTTTTCCATATACTCCATAAACTCTTCGGTTAATTCATGCTGGTTATACACTTGGTGATACATGGCTCCAAAATCGATATCGGCTTCACACTGAAAGCCAGTTGAAATTCCATTAACAACTGCCTGAACCCGTTCTTTTACTTTAACCATCGATTCTTCAGACAGGGTTCGAATCGTCCCTTCTAGGCGTGCTGTTTCAGCGATAATATTTTGGACAGTTCCCCCGGCAATCTTCCCAATCGTAATCACTGCACTATCTAGGGGATCCACATTTCTAGCAACAATCGTTTGAAGCTGGGTTACTAACGAGCATGCGGCCACTACCATATCGTTTGTATGATGCGGATAGGCAGCATGTCCACCTTTACCTTTTAAATCAATAAATAATTCAGAGGTATTAGCAAAAAGCAAACCAGGTTTAATGGCAATTGTTCCAACAGGGTATTCAGGTGCGATATGAAGTGCAAATATCAAATCTGGGTGCCATCCACTAAGACAATCTGAATTTAACATCGGTTCAGCACCGCCTGGTCCCTCTTCTGCCGGCTGGAAGATAAATACTAGATGATCATCTATTGGATTTTCAACGAAATAGGTAAGTACCCCTAAAGCAATACTCATATGAAAATCATGCCCGCATGCGTGCATATTCCCCAGGTGCTGAGACTTAAACTCGAGGTCAGTTTCTTCTGTAATCGGCAGCCCATCAATGTCGGTCCGATAAGCGATGGTTTGCGATGGCGCTCTCCCTTGAATTTTAACGACTAAACCCGTTTCCCATGTTCTTATTTCAAGTCTGTCCTGTGGTAAACCGTGTAAGTAATTAAGTAAGTATCCCTGCGTTTTAAACTCTTGAAATCCCAGTTCAGGTATTTGATGCAGGTCTCTCCTAATTTGCACAAAAGGGTATAATGACATCGTATTGGTCTCCTCTCTAAAGAAAGCGCGGATCTGGGACCCACGCTTTTTGCTCCTACCATTTTACAATTGACGAAGCTCCATCATTATTTCAGTTTTAGATTTTGTTTTATCATCAATTTTCTTGATGAAACGAGCAGGTGCTCCAGCAACAACTGTATACGGTTCAACATCAGCCGTTACAATTGCACCAGCAGCAACTACTGAACCTTCCCCGATACGAACACCTTCTAATACAACGGCATTTGCTCCAATTAGTACATTATCCTCTAAAATAACCGGAGTCGCTGAAGGGGGCTCGATAACGCCTGCAAGTACTGCTCCTGCGCCAACGTGGCAGTTCTTTCCTACTGTAGCACGCCCACCTAAAACAGCGTTCATATCAATCATTGTGCCTTCTCCAATGACAGAACCAATATTAATAACGGCTCCCATCATAATGACAGCATTGTCACCGATTTCGACATGTTCACGAATTAATGCCCCTGGCTCAATACGAGCTTTAATATTTTTCATATTCAGTAGGGGAATAGCAGAATTTCGACGATCATTCTCAACAACAAAATCTTCGATTTGTGCTTGATGCGCTTCTAAAATTGGATTGATTTCACTCCACTCACCAAACACAACTCCAGAATTACCATTAATAAATGTTTTAGAATTTGCACCAAAATCTATTCCAGTTAGGTCCCCTTTAACATAAACCTTTACAGGGGTAGCTTTTTTACTGTTTTGAATAAATGAGATAATTTCATTTGCATCCATCATTTTCATGGAAAGTTCCTCCTTTATGTACATATACAAACAATTTATCAGACAACTGTTTTTAAGACAAGAAAAACACTACTCGACATCTTCGGAAATATGTTCTTGAATCAACTCTACAAAAGCTTGTACTTGTTTAAGCTGAAAAGCTGATTCATAACCTAGGAGCCAAGTATCCCTTTTAATCGGCTTCCCATTTTCATCCATTAGGGGTATCTTAAATATATTCTTCTCTGTACCATTTAAGGTTATGCCCGGTAGGATCGCATAGCCAATCCCATTTAAAGTCATTTGCTTACAAGTTTCAATTTGATCAACGACGATCGTTCTTCTTGGAAGGGTTTGAAATTTCCGGTGTAGCCAATTGTGGATCTCCTGATAATAGTTTGAATCACTTTTGAATTGGATAAACGGGCGATCCGTTTCTAACACTTGTTCGAGCCGATTGATTTCAGTATCAACTAAATAAAGATTATCCTCAAACAAATGGACCTTTACACCTTTCCAATCAGGTGTCCCACGGATAATGCCTATATGGGCTTGGTCTTCATACATCGATTTTAATATTTCACTGCTCCAGCCGGTTATTAATGATATTTTAGCCTGAGGATAGCGATTTACAAATTTCTTTAACACGATTGGAAGCCAGTTTTGACCAACGATAGAAGCAACTGCAATTTTCAAAGTACCATGAACTTGTGAATTCATTGCATGGATGGATTCCCGCACTTTTTCTTCTTTATCCAAAACATCGTTGACAAATTTGATAACTGTTTCCCCTGCTGGTGTTAAGGTTAATCCTTTTTGAGAGCGTACAAATAATTTTGTTCCCCATTCCTTTTCAATGGTTTGCAACCGCTGTGATAAAGCCGGCTGCGAAACAAATAAACGCTCTGCAGCCCTTCTCATATTCATTTCTTGGGCTAAAACTGACAGAAAATGAAATTCTGATAAAGAGGACACTCGTATACTCCTTTAATGATTAATTTTATGGATCGTTATTTGGCACTAGCTGACTTTTTGGGTAAAAACATCATAAATATTAAGCTTAGAATCGCAATTATAAATACAACAAAATAGACAGTATGCAGCGATAATGTTAATCCCTCCTGCAAAAGCAGCTTTACGTTTTCAGCCAAACGATCTCGTTCATTTTCATTTAATAGACTATTAATTGAATCAACTGTTAACTTTTCGGTTTCTTGTTGAGCTTGTAAAAAATGAAACAATTGACTATTTAAGATTCCGCCGAGCAATGCTGCACCAACAGTATTTCCTAGGTTTCTCATAAACATATTCGCGGCTGTAGCAATACCTCGTTGTTCCCAACTAACAGTGCTTTGAATAGAGACGATGAAAGCGGTGCTTGTTAAACCCATTCCAACCCCTATAAAAAATGACCCCGCCGCTGCCCATATTGGACCCAGCTCCGGTTTTAACATAATAAACATTGCACTGCCGAGAATTAACGAGATACCACCAATAATGGACGTATTCCTAAATCCGTATTTAATAATCAATCTTCCTGAAATAGTGGATGCAATCGGCCAGCCGATTGACATCGTTGTAAGAGTGAATCCTGCGATAATCGGAGACTGCTCCATCACTCCTTGCACAAAAGCGGGGAGAAAACTTGAAATCCCAATTAGCATAATCCCTGTACTTAAAGAAGCCATATTCGCGATAAAGATAGAACGTTCTTTCCAAATAGCAAATGGCATCACAGGCTCAGGAGCACGTTTTTCTTGCCATATAAATAAAGCAAAGGACAGCAAACCGAGAAAGAGAAGTCCAGCTACCTTAGTTGATAACCAATTCCAATTGGTTCCTCCTTGCACCAGTACAACCATTACAGAGCTAATCGCTACTGATATTAGAATTGCACCGATATAGTCGATCTCTCGCTTCTTTTTCTCAATCGATTCATGAAGAAACAGCCATAATACAATCATCGATAAAAGTCCGAGCGGTACATTGATCCAAAATACGAATCGCCAGCTTACAAATTGTACAAGGAAGCCTCCTAGCGCCGGGCCCATAATCGCCGAAATTCCCCAAACACTCGCCAGATATCCTTGAATCTTTGCCCTTTCTTCCGTTGTATAAATATCTCCAACGATTGTTGTAGCAATAGGGGTAACAGCTCCTGCCCCAAAGCCTTGAATAAAGCGATAGATAATGAGCATTTCCATAGTATCAGCGAAGCCACAAAGAATGGATCCAATTAAGAAGAAGGTAATCCCAAAAAGTAGAATCGGTTTTCGACCAAAAAGATCTGCTAATTTCCCATAAATGAGGACTGTCACAGAATTCATTAGCAAATAGGCAGAAAAGACCCAACTATATAGCGTAAATCCACCAAGTTCGGCTACGATGTCGGGCATTGCTGTTGATACAATCGTCGCTTCAATTGCCCCCATAAACATTGCCAGCATGATAGCAGCTAATACAAATGGACGTTTCGTTTGTTTACTTCCTTTTTGTTTTGGCAAATGCTTTTTATAAACATCTTCCATTGCTCCACCTCGACTCACAAATTCCCCACCGAAAAAACAAGCTCCAACAATTTAGGAGCTTTAAGTTTAAATTACCTGTTATTTAACTGTATGTAATTTTTTTAATATCGCTCGTCTTGTCAGGATTCCTTCAAAAACCCCATCCTTATCTTCAACACATAAAAATGGATGATCGACTAATAGTGAAATACTTGCCTGTAAACTTGACTCAGTCGTTAATCTCGGAATATCTACTACCATTACCTCTTCAACACGTTTATTTTCCAACGTTTCAAATTCTATTCTTTCTAGGCCCAAGATCGATTCCATAATGATCGGAGTGCTAATTAAACCATGCAACTTATAAGCAGGATCTAAAACAGGAATAGCGGAATATCCACTTTTGGTTAACACTAAAAGAGCATGTTCTAAATTATTTCCGATTTGTACATGAGCCACACGTTCAGAAGGTATTAAAAGATTCTTGATTGTTAGCTCTGAAAACTCATCCCCATGAAGTTTGATCATTTCCGAAAATCTCCTCATCTTTGATTTGAATCCTTCTCATTTTACCATAGATTTCCGGATTTTTCCCTGTGAGAAAGTCGAAAAGCTGATAGAAAAGCGGAAGCGCCCGGGTAGCGCACGACAGGACTGGAGCACATCGACTGAGATAAAGGAAACACGAAGAGCGAAAGCGATTCGATGTTGACTTATCGTAGGGAGGTGGGCGAAGTCCACTAGGCGCTGGGCGATGGAGCTAGACACTCATTTATTTTTACAACTTTTTTTATTTGATAAAATAGGAAAAGGAACCTTCTCGGTCCCTTTTCTTTTTACTGAATTAAATCAAAAATTTCAATGGCAATCATATCAATGTTATCAAACTGATAGCGCTTTGGTTTTTCCTTCTCATTGTATATTTCAAGTTCAAAGGTTGATGATTTTGGATTGTATGTAACCTGACATTTTCTCTCGCCATTTACCTCAAAAAAGCGTTGCGCTGGTTCACCTCCATTTGCCTGTTCATGGAGGTTCTTCAACCTAGTTAATATACCTTGAAGCTGTGACATGCTCCCTCTCCTTTCGACGAAAACATACATTTACTATAGTTTTCTCATCTGACATGATTCTATCCAAATGGATTGAATTCAGAAAATTCTCTCCATTTTTCTTTACATGCCAACATTAACAGAATAAAATAATGAGAGACATAGTACAAGTAAAAGGTTGCAAAGGAAGTGATTTTTTGTCAAAACCCCAACAATTAGCAGAAAAACTTTTCTTAATTGATGACTTCGATTTAAACTGGCATGAAAGAACAGGTACCTACGTGTTAGTCGAAGAAGAATTAACGATTATTGAAACATCAGCAAGTCCATCTATTCCTTATTTACTTCAAGGGTTAAAGGATTTACAGCTTGCTCCAGAAGATATTAAGTACATTATTGTTACCCATATTCATTTAGATCACGCTGGAGGAGCAGGACTTTTGCTTCAACACTGTCCTAATGCAACTGTCGTTGTACATCCTAAAGGGGCGAGACACCTTGCTGATCCTTCCCGCTTAATTGCTGGCGCGCAAGCGGTTTATGGGGAAAAGTTTTCTGAGCTCTTTGACCCAATCCTTCCGATTCCAACCGATCGACTCATCGTAATGAATGATCAAGACCAATTAAAAATTGGTCCGAACTGTTCATTAACTTTTTTCGATTCACCTGGACACGCTAATCACCATTTCAGTATATATTATCCTTCCGGCAACGGAATATTTACCGGTGACACGGCGGGAGTATTTTATCCACAGCTAAAACGTGATGGCGTTGAATTATATTTACCATCAACATCCCCTAATCAATTTGATCCAGAAAAAATGCGGGAATCTCTATTAAAATTTGAAGAAATGAACTTGGATCGTATTTATTTTGGTCATTATGGAATGTCAACACGTCCAAATGAAGTTTACAGCCAAGTTAGGATGTGGTTAAATATTTTCGTGGAAGCTGCAGAGCAAGCTTATCAACAACACACAAAGTTTGAGACCCGCGTTGAAGCAACCATCCAAAAAATTCTTGCGCAAGTATCCGATTATATTCAAACAAAAGGAATCGCAGAAGATCACCCTGCTTATGAAGTGATTAAACTGGATATTGATATTTGCTCAAAGGGTCTAATTGACTTTCTCGACAGAAAATCAAGAAACTAATTTAATGGATATTTGGAGGAAACTTTTTGAAAGAAATTATTTTGTACTCCCAACCGGAGTGTCCGCCTTGTGAAATAGTAAAAAAATTTCTAAAGGAATACGGATTTGCTTATTTAGAAAAAAATATTAAAACAGATAAAAAAGCTCGTAATGATCTTATCAACAAATATCAATCCTATTCTACCCCAACCATCGTGATCGATGAACAGGTAATCCGCGGGTTTGATATAAAAGCATTAATGGAAGCCCTTAATATTAAAGAATAAATGTAGCTGACTCAAGTTTGAGTCAGCTTTTTGTTTACCTTTTTACACTGTTCCTCACTATAAACATACATAAGTTTATAAAAAAATGAAAAAATACTTTAAGTAAGCTTAAATCAAATACGAAAGAAGGATGACAGACGATGACAGTAGGAACTCAAGTTAAAACTGCTATTGCTAGTTTAAAAAGCGTTCAAGCAAGCCTAGAAACATTTGCATTAGGAACAGAAGATAAAAACGCCAAGCACCTTTACCAAAATGCAGCAAAGCAAACTCAATCCATTATTGACAGTATTGAACCTAGATTAGCGCAAATCGAGCAGGAAGAACCGCAATATAAGCAATGAGATGTTCATATGGTTGGCTTTTGCCAACCTTCATTTTTATTTTTAGGAAATGAGGTGACAAAAGGTGCAAAATTTTCCAGAGTGGACTCTTATTATCTTTCGGTCATTTTTATATATCCTTATTTTAATCTTTATAACAAGAATGCTAGGGAAAAAACAAATTTCAGAAATTACTTTTTTTGAGTATATTTCAGGGATTACCATTGGTAGTATTGCTGGTGAAGTAATCATGGGTTTGGATCGAAATATAATGCACGGTGTTCTTGCTATCTTAGTGTTCGGTGCTATCACTTATTTGGTAGATTACATTACCTTAAAAAGCAAAAAATTCAGGGATATGGTTGAAGGCAAAAGTAGCCCGTTAATAAAAGATGGAAAGATATTGGAGGATAATTTAAAAAAGGAGAAGTACACATTAGATGATTTGCAATCCCTACTTCGAGGAAAAAATGTTTTTAATACTGCCGAGGTAGAATTTGCTGTTCTTGAACCAAATGGAGATTTAAGTGTACTTCTTAAAAAGGAATATCGCCCCCTTACGCCAAAGGATCTAAATCTAAATGTAGCAAATGATAAAGAGCCGCAAACGGTTATTATGGACGGACAAATTCTTGATAATGCACTATCGTCTACCGGTAAGGATCGCGGCTGGCTTTCTATCGAATTAGCAAAGCAAGGCGTTACATTAGATAATGTATTTTGCGGACAAGTCAATTCCTATGGGGATTTAACCATCGATATTTACGATGATAAACTAACGATTCCTGCACCACAGGAACGTCCTATGCTCTTGGCAATGATTAAAAAATGCCAAGCCGATCTCGAAGCTTTTGCGTTAGAAACGGATTCGGAAACAGGAAAACAAATGTATCTAAAAAATGCTGAAAAAATTAAAGGACAGATTGATAAGTTAACACCGTATTTAAAATAAGAAAAACTCCAGGACCAGTCAGATAATTCGACTAGGTACTGGAGCTTGCTTTATTTAAAAAATGAAAAAAGGTCAAGTGGATAATTTATTGTAAACCTTGTAAAAAGAAATTGTGGTAAGCTTTGGCTCTCTGTTTTTCCAAGTGAAGTTCCCTTTTTTGGCGTTTTTTCTAGCTTGATTATTTCATCCGGAACAGTGAAAAGATATTCCACAACTTTTAAATCTCCATTGACTTCCTTTAAAAGAACTCCTTCATAATGGCTTTCATAGCTAACTGGTCCTTCATTATTGCCTGGGAAAAATTCAAATACGTATATTTCATTATCCTTAGAAACTATTTTTGTTTTTGGTGAAAAATGAAAAAACGGAATGTAATAGAGTGCAAAATCTGTTCCGAGTGTAAAATATTTTCCATTATCCTCAACTAGGTTTTCTTCTAAAAACAAATTTATATAGTCTTTAGTAAAATATGGTGACAGCAGCGCGTTTACTTCTTCAAGACTCCGGTCCTTTTCGCTCAAAGCAACTTGAGCATGAAATGCCTCTTTTAAAAAGTCCAAGATGAAATCACGGTTGTAGACCGTTTCATTTGCATATGTATGTGCTGGGAGTAACAGTAGAGAAACAGATAAAAAAAATACTTTCAAAATATTTCTTTTCATTGCTTGCCACCTCCAATTACACTCTATGTCTTCATTGTATCAATTAATATTCCTATTTTACGAAAAATTCGTTCGTTAAATACTTTCATAATTTGACACAAAAAGTCAGAAATACAAAAAAGACCTCAGATGAGGTCCTTTGATATTTTCCAGCATTTTTTAAATTTTATTAGAATCAAAAAACTAATTTGTGATTGACCTGCAAATGGGCCTGTTGATTTCCGCTCCAGGTGCTTCGCTTTCCGCGGGGCGGGCGGTGAGCCTCCTCGTCGCTAACGCTCCTGCGGGGTCTCACCTGTCCCGCTTCTCCCGCAGGAGTCTTCGCACCTTCCGCTCCAATCAACTGTGAGGTTTCAATACAGATCTTCCACTCACCAATAAATAATAAAAATTAAGTACAATATATTAATTTTCCTCTTCTAAATAAAATTCGTCCTTATTATGTGAGGATAATGGCAGCAGAACTATTTATTTTTTAAAAAAAAAATGATGAGGCAAGTGAGCTGCCAAAATATAAAAAAGATTGCAACACACTCAGCAGGGTTAGAAAAAGTGTGTTGCAATCTTTTAGATTGATTTGCCTCCCTGTTGATTGCAGCGGAGGGCACTCGACTCCTGCGGGAAAGAGAGGTCACTGGAGACCCCGCAGGCGCTCCAAGCGCCGAGGAGGCTCCAGGAGCTCCCCGCGGAAAGCGAGTGCCCGGAGCGGAAATCAACAGGCCATTAGCAGGTTATTAAGATTTAATCGGTATATTTAATTTAGACAAAATAAAAAATTGCCGAGAAAAAGCCTTTTCTCGACAATCTGAAATCCTCATTGAGGTCTTTACCAATTATTTGTTCCTGCAAAGTAGACAATGATTAAAATTATCAAGACAAAAAAGATGGCATATGTTAAAAAAACGGGATTTCTTATATAAGCATGCTCTTGAACGGAATGGGGGATCTTTGTATCCAGCTCACCCTTCAAAGCCTTCTGACCTCTGGCTAGTATCATTGTGTATATTAGTGACAAAGCCAGAATCGCCATTGCCAACCCCAATAATAAATTTATTAACGAACTCATGCAAGACTCACTCCTTTAAATTTAAAGTTCCGCGTTGCATGGTTTTTTATTCATTTTGTCCTAGTTATAGCAATCCATCATGCTGATATAAGAAGCTATATGAAAAATCAATAAACAAATAATCATTAGCATTCACAGGATAGGAAAAAGTTCGAATAGTTTCCCCCGTTTCAATATCACTATAAAGATCGGATAAGATTCCCTTTTGTTCATATCTCATCTTTATTATATTTTCGAGAAAATAAGGGCGCCAGCTCCAATTTTTTTGTAAATATTCCCGTTGAATTTTCCATTCTCCACCAGTAAAAAAGAAATTTGGAGTTTTTTGAAATCCGTCCTCATCACAAATATATACGCGAAAAGCGATATCATTCATATGCTTGACTAAAGCCTTCAACAGTTCTTCATAATCAATAATTTTCCGGTATCTTGTTAAATATTCCTGCATCGTAACTTGAAAATTTTCTGTCATGGAGTATAGGGATTCCAATTTTTTCTTTTCACTTACAATGAAGGAATGAAATTCATTTTTCAAACGGTCTTTAAGTATGTCTCGGCCAACAAAATGATCACAAGGTGTGCATAAATAAAAGCCTTGATAATATCGACCGCCATTTTTCCATGCAAATTGAAGTTGAAAAACCATTTCTATATTTTCAAATAACAAGGTGGCACCGATTTTCCTAGCCAATAACGAAAGAGAATACAAAACATCCTGAAAAGCTGGACCAGTTGCCGTAGATCTTAGCGCTTTTAAGTCCACTTTAATAATATCAGGACCCAATTGACCAATACGGTCTAATTGATTATTGTCATTAGCTACATTATCGATGGCAACTTTCATCCCAAATGTTTTGTAATAATTCAATAAATGATCTAAATGATCAAATTCCCCTTTATAGTTGAGCTTTGAAATTTCCAAAACAATCCGGTTCAATGAGATTCCCTTTTCCTCATATTGCTGAAGCATCTGTAAAAACTGTTCCCCGTGATCTTGCATAAGAATATCAGCATCACGATTTATAAAAAGTAACACATCCTTATCAAGATCCACTGCCATATCTAAAGCTTTTGATAACACTGTATTATCAACTTCAAGACGATATTCATCTGGAATTTGATCATCCAGGAAAAACGGTCCTAATGATTCAATTTCTTCATTACCTTTATATCTTCCTAATATTTCGTACCCAATTACACGGTGCTCATCTGCACTGAATATCGGTTGAAAAAAGGGTATAACATTATCTAAATCAGTGATGATATCCAATGCGTCCATTACAAAAACCTCCAAGATCAAACCTTTAATAAATTAAACATCGATGGCAACATAATACCATCATAAATGCTGATTGAAAATCAAAAAATAATGTAGAGCCGGTAAGAAATTGAATAGGAAGAAGGCAAAACAAAATGAAGAAAAACCTTTTTGTAGCGATTCTCTTACCGTTGCTCGGATGCAGTCACCAGTTATCCGCAGAATCGATTCATGAAAAAAATAAACCAAAAATAGACCAAGCAGCCAAAGTACAGCATATGGATGATACTCAAACCACCCCACTCCAAGTGGTAAACCATAAATATTTATTAGATGTTCCATTGATTCGGCAGAATCCGGAATTAAAGTACGGTTGTGAAGTAACAAGTCTGGCGATGGTACTTCAATACGCAGGTGTAAAAACCAATAAAATGGAATTGTTTACAGCCATTAAGAAAGACCCTGACCCGATTCAAAGATCACGCTCTGGCGATATTTTACGTTGGGGAAACCCAGCTGATGGTTTTGTAGGTGATATGACTGGAAGAACAGCTGGCTATGCTGTATTTGACAAACCAATGGAAGTACTGGTTAATCGATATTTACCCGGAAGAGCCGTCAATTTAACGAATCGGACCTTTGAGGAGATATTACAACATATTGCTAAAGGCTTTCCGGTTGTAGTTTGGACAACTGGAGATTTCCGCCTTCCGGACCGTCCAGAGTCTTGGTTGCACGGCAATCAAACCATTACTACTCCACTTGATCTACATGCAGTAGTGTTAGTTGGCTATGATGAACAAAACATATATATTAATGACCCTTTATCAGGAAAAAAACAAAACCCTGTTAATAAACAGCAATTTATCGCTTCTTGGAAGGCGCTGCAATCAAGAGCGATTAGTTATCAATAATTCATTTTTCCTCACTTTATGTGGGGCTTTTTTTTTGCCAAAGAGCAGAAGCTGACACTGTCTGATTGATCTTAAGTAGCTACAATTGAAACACCATTACCAATTTTAGCATGAGAATAGACCCCCCCATCAGTATGAAAAGGGATTTTTAATTCTTTTCTATTCTTTTTAATCCTTTTTTTTGCTAGTATTAAAAAGACTTATGATTTGACGGGAGTATTTAGAATGCCAAAGAAAGTATCGAGAAGGTCCTTCCTTAAAAAATTAATTCAGTTTGCCCTAATCAGTGTTGGTTCAGGTACTGGAATTTATTATTATGCCCGCGACATTGAAACAAAAATGTTAAAAATAACCGAGCAGAAAATTGCTCACCCGCTAATCCCGTCTGGTTTTAATGGATGTAAAATCGTACAATTTAGTGATACACACCTAGGGTTCCAATATACGATTAAACAATTTGAACGGTTAATCGCAAAAATAAATTCGTTATCTCCAGATATTATTCTGTTTACAGGTGATTTAATGGATGAGCCTAATAAATATGAAGAACGAGTGCAGATTTCACCTATTTTAAGTTCGTTATCAGCTCCATTAGGAAAATATTGCATTTATGGAAACCATGACCACGGCGGTTACGGTTCTGAACTATATCACTCCATTATGACACAGTCTGGCTTCCAAGTACTTAAAAATGATTCCGTAACAATAGAATTGAATGACGAGAGCAGCATTCAAATTATCGGAATCGATGATGCAATGCTTGGCAAGCCCAATTTTGACACAACTATGGCCAATGTACCCTCAGATACCTTTAAGATGTTGCTTAGCCATGCACCTGATATAGCCGACCTTGCTCTTAAATATGGTATTGATTGGCAATTAAGTGGTCATAGTCATGGAGGGCAAATTAAAATTCCCTTTGCAGGTGCACTTGTAACTCCACCATATGCTGAGAAATATAACGAAGGGCTTTACCATTTAGAGAATCAAAACCATTCGTTAACACTTTATGTTAATAGAGGAATTGGAACAACAAGACTTCCTTTCCGTTTTTTATCACAGCCCGAATTAACAGTTTTTCAACTCACTTCGGAGGATAAGCTTTCCTAGTTTAATGTTTTTGTTTCTTATCTAAACATAAAAAGGGTATAATAAATTATAATTATTGAAAGGAGATCTTAACATTGAAGCAGGAAAGCGATCGTCCTCAAAAACTGATTCCGACAGTTGAAAACCTCTCACAAGCAATCTTCATTGTCAATCGGCACGCTAAAACCGCTCCAAACCCAAAATATTTGTATAAACTTAAGCATGAAGCTCTAAAGAAAATGCTGCGCGAAGGTAAGGCCAAAAAGGTTGGGCTCCATTTTTCTGCAAACCCAAAGCTAAGCCAGCAGCAATCAGATGTGCTCGTTGTAAGTGGAAATTATTCATTTCATATTCCCCCTTCAAAAGAAGATTTCAGTTCTCTCCCACATTTAGGGAAATTGGATGATCACGTAAAGAATCCTAAAGCAAGACTTCCTCTAACAGCAGCCAAACTTTTATTGCAAACCTATACTGGTATTCGTGAAAACGAAGCTCCTAGTAAACAGAAACCAAAACCACGCCAGCCTCAGTTTAAGCGGCTAGGTGAAAGTTATTTTTAGCTTTCTATCTTAAATCAATTTTCTAATCGAGTAGGAGGGAAATTTAATTCCCGTCCTCTCACACCACCGTACGTACGGTTCTCGTATACGGCGGTTCAATAACTTAAGTATCTACGCTCATATAA
>NZ_JBKFGH010000044.1:0-16644 GCF_051233475.1 Neobacillus terrisolis
ATCTAAGCATGAAGCCCCCCTCAAGATGAGATTTCCCATAGCGCAAGCTAGTAAGATCCCTGAAAGATGATCAGGTTGATAGGTCAGAGGTGGAAGCGTGGTGACATGTGGAGCTGACTGATACTAATCGATCGAGGACTTAACCAAATTAAGTTCCAGGTGAACTCGTTTTACAACTTCTTCTACATTATCTAGTTTTGAGGGAATGAAATTCCCTATTATAATAGTCTGGTGGCGATAGCGAGAAGGTCACACCCGTTCCCATACCGAACACGGAAGTTAAGCTTCTCAGCGCCGATGGTAGTTGGGGGCTCTCCCCCTGTGAGAGTAGGACGCTGCCGGGCAAACAAAAAACAGCTGATGAAGCTGTTTTTTTGTTTATTGATTAAGGTTTTGCTAAATGAATAAAAAAATATAAAAAGACATACACCCAAACTCATATAGAGACATACAATAAAATGCGGCTATCTCCGGTTGAATATTCAAAAGATTGTATACAAATAATTAAGTGCGGAAAGAATAGGAGTATGGAGGTGGGGATATTGAGTTCGCAACATATTAAAGAATTATGTGTGATTTGTGAGGAAGAGAAATTAAAAGGGATTCATTTGTACACATCTTTCATTTGTGCAGATTGCGAAAAAGATTTAATTAATACGGAAACGGACGATCCTAAATATCAATATTATGTTCAGCAATTAAAAAAGGCCACAAAACCAGAAATCTATTCTTAAAGATTAATAATTCTCATCATAATGATTGGATATACAAAGTAGAAAGGTGCTCTAAAAGGCTAACATTTTACGATATCAATCGCAAACATAAAAAAAGTACCAAAAATGACTAACAAATTGCATGGGTAATTTGTTAGTCATTTTTGCATGCGATTATTCAGTAGCGGACATCAGTACCGCTATTTTCACAAAAAGGGTAGTTTTTATACGTTAAGCGGACATCAGTTCCCTTATTTGATCCTAAACCACTATAATTCAGTGGTTTTTATGTAAATAAGGTATCCTGTGTCCTCTTAAGTCTAGAAAAAGGTCTTTTTTACTAAAATAAGGTCCTCTATGTCCGTTCATTAATTCAGGGCACTTATTTTTTTGTCTAAACATATAAACTTTCTGCCTGTTTTGTTAAAATAAATGAGACCTAAAAGGTTGAATCTTATTATAAGATAAATTTCCGATGAAACTTAAAGTAATGGTGATGATATGAAGGATTACTCAAAAACACCGATATTTGACAGGCTTGTAGCGCATAGTAATGAGAAACCTATTTCTTTCCATGTACCAGGACATAAAAATGGTGGTTTGTTTACCGAAGGTGGTTCATCATACTATAATCAACTGTTAAAGCTTGATGTAACAGAATTAACAGGTTTGGATGACCTTCATTCTCCACATGGTATTATCCAAGAGTCAGAAGAGTTATTGTCAAATCTTTATAATGTTAAAAAAAGTTTTCTACTGGTTAATGGGACGACTGTCGGAAATCTAGCAATGATTATGGCCTCGATTAATGAGGACGACAAGGTTCTAGTCCAAAGAAATTGTCATAAATCAATATTAAATGGCCTCCAGTTAGCTAATGCAGATCCCGTCTTTTTAAGTCCGGAGTATGACAAGGAATGGAAGGTAGCAGGTGGGCCTTCATATGAAACGGTAGAAGCTGCAATAAAAAAATATCCTAACGCAAAAGCACTCATTTTAACCTATCCAAATTACTATGGCATAGTATATAAATTAGGAAAGATGATTGAATTAGCTCATAGTCATAACATCCCGGTTTTAGTAGATGAAGCTCATGGTGCACATTTTATTGCTGGAGAACCGTTTCCCGCTTCGGCGGTAACTTTAGGGGCGGATGTAGTAGTTCAATCGGCACATAAGACATTACCAGCGATGACGATGGGTTCCTTTTTACATTTTAATAGTGAGCTAATCTCGTTAGAGCATCTAGAAAAATATTTACATATCTTACAATCGAGCAGTCCATCGTATCCAATTATGGCTTCTTTAGATATTGCGCGCAGCTATCTTAGTTCGTTTGACAAAGAAGATTTAGATTATCTTCAAAGTCAAATTATTGCATTTAGAAGAGATCTGTCAGAAATTCCGGGAATAAAAGTTTTAGGATTTGAACGAGGCATAGGGGACTTATTAAAAATTACCATTCAAACAGCTAGCACGATTAGTGGTTTTGATTTACAAGAAAAGCTAGAGGACCTTGGGATATATACAGAACTCGCTGACCCGTATAATGTGCTGCTCATTGCACCGCTACTTAAAAAAGGAATGGACTACCCTTTTAAAGAAGTGGTTTCCCGCATTTCAAAAGCTGCTGCCATTTGGGATCATACAATAGTTCAAACCAAACATAATAGTCCATACATAAAAAAAGGTATTTCAAAGCTTAACTATAGTTTTAAAGAAATGAAAGTAAGAAAATCGAAGCTGGTTCCTATTCAAGAGGCAATAGGGCAAGTCGCTGCGGAAATGATTGTTCCATATCCGCCCGGCATTCCGTTACTATTTCCCGGGGAAATGATTTGTTCTGATGATGTTGAACAACTTAAGTGGTTACTGACAAACCGTGCCAAATTTCAAGGAGGAGCTTCCTTAAGAGAAGGTCTTATTCATGTTTATTAATAGTGGTTTATATTATTGGAGGTTACTATATGGCTAATGGTGTTTTTATTACAATTGAGGGGCCAGAAGGTGCTGGTAAAACTACAATCATAAATATGATTGTTCAGCATTTAGAAAAAAAGGGATACCCCGTAATGCAAACTCGGGAACCTGGCGGGATAGAAATTGCTGAGCAAATTCGACAAGTCATTTTGGCTAAAGAAAATACCGCTATGGACCCAAGAACTGAAGCCCTGCTATATGCAGCTGCTAGAAGGCAACATTTAATAGAAAAAGTTAAGCCGGCACTAGAGGCAGGAGCAGTAATTATTTGTGATCGTTTCATTGATAGTTCTTTAGCTTATCAAGGCTATGCCCGAGGCCTTGGCGTTGAAGAAGTATTTGATATCAATAAATTCGCGATTGAAAATATGATGCCAAAATTAACGATTTATTTTGATATTGATCCCGAAATAGGTTTGAGCAGAATAAATCAGCATAGAGGACGGGAAGTTAATCGATTGGACTTAGAAACAATCGATTTTCACCAAAAAGTTCGCAAAGGCTACCATCTCTTAATTGAAAAATTCCCTGAGCGGATTAAGGTGATTGATGCTTCACAGTCAGTTGAAAGTGTATTTACTGATGCTTTAAAGGAAATTGAGCAAATACTATAAAGTTTGATAAGAAGCTGACTCTGATTTAATAGGAAGTCAGCTTTTTTCAGTATATTCCATCTGAATGAAATGAAAATAACTGTTATAATATAGATAAATTAAATTAAGTGAGTGATGATTTTGGCAAGGACTTGGAATGAACTTGAAAAGCTCCAACCAACTGTATTAAGAATGTTAAAGAATAGCCTCTTAAGAGAACGTGTGTCTCACGCTTACCTTTTTGAGGGTTTGCGGGGGATTGGAAAGAAAGAAGTGGGTTTGTTACTTGCCAAAAGTCTATTTTGCATTCAGCCTGAGGATGGATATATTCCATGCGATGAATGCTTAAATTGTAAACGAATTGATACGGGGAATCATCCTGATTTTCATTTAATTGAACCTGATGGCCTGTCGATAAAAAAGCAGCAAATTCTTGATTTACAAGAGGAATTCTCGAAAACAGGAGTTGAATCTAAACAAAAAATATATATGATTGTTCATGCGGATCGGATTACGATAAATGCTGCGAACAGTCTATTGAAATTTTTGGAGGAACCAAGTCAACAAACGTATGCTATTTTAATAACAGAACAAGTTCAGAAGATACTGCCAACCATTTTATCAAGATGTCAAGTGCTGACGTTTTCGCCTCTATCACCAAAAAATTTAATTGAAAAGTTTATTGAAGAGGGAGTAGATCCAAGTTCTGCTCCACTGTTAGCTCAATTAACCAATAATCTTGACGAAGCATTAGAATTAAACAAAGATGATTGGTTTGCACAAGCACAAAAAATAGTGTTAAAATTATATGAAGTGTTGAAAAAAAATTCTCTTGAAGCACTTGTGTCACTTCAAGACCGTTGGTTTGAGCACTTTAAAGAGAAAGAGCAGTTAGATCGAGGGTTAGATTTATTACTTCTTTTTTATAAGGATTTATTATATATTCAAGTCGGGAAGAATGATCAAGTTGTTTTTCAAAATGAAAAGGAACGTTTAGAGCAATATGCATTGCAAGCGTCAGGACGGAAGTTGGCTGATCAGATGGCAGCCATACTAGAATCTAAAAGGAAGCTGCATGCAAATATGAATTCTCAGCTGTTAATGGAACAGCTTGTGTTAAAATTGCAGGAGGGATCTTCATTTGTATGATGTAGTAGGTGTACGCTTTAAAAAAGCGGGGAAAATATATTACTTTGATCCCGGGGAGATCCTTGTTCAGAAGGATGATTTTGTCATTGTTGAGACGGTTCGAGGCGTTGAATACGGTAAAGTGGTGACCGGTCGTAAGCAAGTAGAAGAACAGGACGTTGTTCTGCCACTCAAAAAGGTTTTGCGCCTTGCGGATCAAAAGGATCGAATGATTGTTGAGGAAAATAAACAAGCTGCAAAAGAAGCATATGAGGTTTGTTGTCAAAAGGTAAATGAACATCAACTAGATATGAAACTTGTTGATGTAGAGTACACATATGATCGAAATAAAGTAATCTTTTATTTTACAGCTGATGGAAGAGTCGATTTCAGAGAACTAGTCAAAGATTTGGCTGCTATTTTCCGGACCAGGATTGAGCTTCGCCAAATTGGTGTTCGAGATGAAGCGAAAATGCTTGGTGGAATTGGGCCATGCGGTCGTATGTTGTGCTGTTCAACTTTCTTAGGAGATTTTGACCCAGTTTCGATTAAGATGGCTAAGGACCAAAACCTAAGCTTAAATCCAACTAAAATTTCCGGATTATGCGGACGGTTAATGTGTTGTTTAAAATATGAAAACGATGAATATGAGACTGCTAAAGAGCAGCTTCCTGATTTAGGAGAAATGATTGAAACCCCGAACGGAATTGGAAAAGTTGTTGGATTGAATATTTTAGAACGAGTTCTTCAAATAGAGTATAGTGATTTAGGACGTGTTCTGGAATTTACGCTCGATGAGATTTTGAAAGAAGGCGTCGTTTCGATACAATCCACAGACTGACGAGGTGGAATGCGTGGATAAAAAGGAAATCTTTGATTCAGTTATTAATATGGAAACACAAATTGGTCATTTGTACACTCAACTCGGTGAGCTAAAGCAGCATCTTGCGGAAATCCTTGAAGAAAACAATTCGTTAAAATTAGAAAATGATTTATTAAGAAGACGGTTCGAGTTGACTACGGAAAAAGTAGAGCATAAGAAAAAAACAAACAAGAAGAATGTGCCTCATTCTGATTCACCAGAGCGAAATAGTTTTGATATTGGAGAAGGCTATGATAATCTTGCCCGGCTTTACCAAGAAGGTTTTCATATTTGTAATATTCACTTTGGAAGTCCAAGAAAAGAAGGGGATTGTCTATTCTGCTTATCCTTTTTAAATAAGAAATAATTGTACTGCCTTCCTGCTAACTAGGAAGGCTGTTTTTTCGAAATAAAAATAGATAAACTAAGAAATAAAAAAGTTTGAGTTGTGTCTAGTAGTAGCATCCTGACAAAAGGACGTTGCCGAACGGACGCTGGAGCTTTTCTAACAGGAGGAGCAAATGGCCCATTTAAAAGATGATGAACGATTAGATTATTTACTAGCTGAGGACTTGAAAATCATTCAAAGTCCATCTGTTTTTGCTTTTTCACTTGATGCTGTTCTTTTAGCAAAATTTACATACGTACCAATTCAAAAAGGTAACATTATTGACCTATGTAGCGGTAATGGAATTATTCCTTTATTACTAAGTACAAGATCAAAAGGCAATATTATTGGGGTAGAGATTCAACAACGTTTGTATGATATGGCTGTGCGCAGCTTTGAATACAATCAACTAGAGCAGCAATTGCAGATGATCCATGGGGATATAAAAGAGATGCCGAAGCGTTTGGGACATGGGAAATTCGATGTCGTTACATGTAATCCCCCTTATTTTAAAACACCTAATAAAGATGAAATAAATGAAAATGAGCATTTAGCGATAGCCCGTCATGAAATAATGTGTACGCTTGAGGATGTCGTCCGCGTATCAAGTCAACTTGTCAGACAGGGTGGGAAAGTAGCATTTGTCCATCGTCCTGGCCGATTGCTGGATATTATTACTTTAATGCGACAGTATCGCCTCGAGCCAAAACGGATCCAATTTGTCCATCCGAAACAGGGAAAAGACTCCAATACATTACTAATCGAAGCCATTAAAGACGGACAACCAGATTTGAAGATTTTACCTCCGTTATTCGTTTATAATGAAAACCAGGAGTATACTCAGGAAGTCAAAGAGATATTGTATGGAAAATAATCATTATTTTTATGTTCTAAAATGTAGGGATGGTAGCTTTTATGGTGGTTACACAAATAATTTAGTACGGAGACTTAAGCTTCATAATGAAGGGAAGGGCGCGAAATATACAAGAGGAAGAGGCCCTGTTGAGCTCATATTCAGTAAAGGATTTGTGGATAAAAGTGATGCCCTGAAGGCAGAATATGAATTTAAGCAATGGACGCGAAAAAAAAAGGAAGAGTTTCTGATAAGAGAAGCAGGTGAAAGCTATGTGGCAGCAAAAAAGCTTTAATAATGAGGGACATGGTGGGATTTTATACCTTGTTCCAACACCGATTGGTAATCTTGAAGATATGAGTTTTCGGGCGGTAAGGATATTAAAAGAAGTAGATTTAATCGCGGCTGAAGACACTCGTAATACGATGAAACTGTGTAATTATTTTCAAATTGAATCTCAAGTCGTCAGCTATCATGAACATAATAAGCGAGTAAGTGGAGAAAAGCTATTAAGCCGGTTACGGGATGGGGCGAATATAGCTCTAGTCAGTGATGCAGGAATGCCAACCATATCGGATCCAGGGTATGAATTAGTCCGGGAAGCTGTCGCAGAGCAATTGAAGGTTGTTCCGCTACCAGGTGCAAATGCAGCTTTAACAGCATTAATCGCATCAGGATTATCTACTCAGCCCTTTTATTTTTATGGTTTCTTAAACCGTCAGAAAAAAGAAAAACGGAAGGAGCTTGAGAAACTGGCTGGTCAATCCGCGACATTGCTTTTTTATGAATCTCCTCATCGGTTAAAGGACACGTTGGTGGTAATGAATGAGGTACTTGGTAATCGCGAAATAGTGTTATGTCGAGAGTTATCTAAGAAATTTGAGGAATTTATTAGAGGTAAGATGACTGAAGTTTTGGAATGGGCCAGTAAAGAAGAGGTAAGAGGCGAATTTTGTTTAGTAGTTGAAGGTTCTAAGGACGAAGCATCTGAAGCAGATGTCCAATGGTGGGCAGAGATGGCTATTATTGACCACGTAGATTATTATATTAATGAAAAAGATATGGCTTCGAAAGAAGCGATTAAGCAAGTTGCGAAGGATCGAGATATCAATAAACGAGAAGTCTACCAGGCATATCATATTGATTAACAGAAAAGTAAAAAGGCTGACCCGGGTCAGCCTTTTTCTATTCTATTACTTTTTTAAATCAAAAGCTTTGCTAATTTCTTCAACTAGTTGAGCTGCACCTTCACGGCTCAAAATTAATTTGCCATCAGCTAATGTTACATTGTCGTCTGATACTTCACCAGTAACTTGGCAAGTCATATTAGGTTTATATTTTTTTAAAATAATTCTTTCATCGTCAACATAAATTTCTAAAGCGTCTTTTTCTGCAATTCCAAGAGTTCTTCTTAGCTCAATCGGGATTACTACTCGACCAAGTTCATCAACTTTACGTACAATACCTGTAGATTTCATTACAATATTCTCCTCTCGAATCATTATTCTATCTTTTATGTTTTTTCGTCATTATTCGACATTTTTATTACTGATATAATAATACCAGCCATTACCATAAACGTCAATTATTTTTAATTTGATAATTATTAGAAATTATTACCTATCATGATAAATGTTGATTTATCAATGTTTACTTGGTTTTTTGCCCAATTACACAGGATTGAAAAGTCCTGAAAAAAGTATTGTAAAAACACTTTTGTACTACATAGTTACAAATATTTTTCGACAAAATTCGCTAATATCCTCTATGATTCTCTCTGCTTTTAAATAGGGTTTTCTCTGAAAGTTGTGATGTTGCACAAATTTGCATTTTTAGGTATATTTTGATGATATAAGAGGTTATGATGACTTATGAAATCATTCTATTTATAAAGCTATATTTATGGGGGCAGAACTTGGTCTATATTGTGTCTGTTACATGATAACTTTATTTCGAATCATAGGTTTGGATACTTGTGATAGATTTTTTGATTTTTACCTCTATTATTAAGAGGTTTTTATAGGAGGAATATTTTTATGGAGGAAAAACGCAACACCTTTTATCTGACAACTCCGATCTATTATCCAAGCGGAAATCTTCATATTGGACATGCATACACCACAGTAGCCGGTGATGCAATGGCTCGATACAAGCGGATGCGTGGCTTTGATGTTATGTATTTAACTGGAACGGATGAGCACGGCCAAAAAATTCAAGAAAAAGCGGAAGAAAAAGGAGTAACCCCGCAAAAATATGTCGATGACATCGTTGCCGGGATTCAAGACCTTTGGAAAAAGTTGGATATTTCATACGATGATTTTATTCGAACTACTGAAGATCGACACAAACAGGTGGTTCAAAAGATTTTTGCTCAACTTTTAGAACAAGGGGATATTTACCTTGGTGAGTACGAAGGCTGGTATTGTACACCATGTGAATCGTATTATACAGAGCACCAATTGGTAGACGATAATTGCCCTGATTGCAACCGTCCTGTAAAAAAGGTAAAAGAAGAGTCGTATTTTTTCAGAGTTAGTAAATATGCTGACCGCTTGCTCGCTTATTATGAGGAAAATCCGGAATTTATTCAGCCTGAATCTCGTAAGAACGAAATGATCAATAACTTTATTAAACCGGGACTTGAGGATTTAGCTGTATCGAGAACTACATTTGATTGGGGTATCAAGGTTCCTGGCAATCCAAAGCATGTTATTTATGTGTGGATTGATGCTTTATCAAATTATATTACAGCTTTAGGATATGGAACAGATAAAAACGAGAAATATTTAAATTATTGGCCTGCCAATGTTCATTTAGTTGGTAAAGAAATTGTTCGTTTCCATACTATTTACTGGCCAATTATGTTAATGGCACTCGATCTTCCCCTTCCTAAAAAAGTGTTTGCCCATGGCTGGCTATTAATGAAGGACGGCAAAATGTCCAAATCAAAAGGAAATGTTGTGGATCCGGTAACATTAATCGATCGTTATGGATTAGACGCGTTACGTTATTATTTATTGCGTGAAGTACCATTTGGTGCTGATGGTGTGTTTACACCAGAGGGATTTGTAGACCGGATTAATTTTGATTTAGCAAATGATTTAGGAAATTTGTTAAATCGTACCGTAGCCATGATCAACAAATATTTTGACGGAGAGATTCCGGAATATAAAGGGTCAACTGGTGAATTCGACAAACAACTTCTGCAAGCAAATATTGACGCAGTTGGGAAATATGAGGAAGCAATGGAAAGAATGGAGTTTTCCGTTGCATTAACTTCCATTTGGCAGGTTGTTAGTCGTACGAATAAATATATCGATGAGACTCAGCCATGGGTATTAGCTAAAGAAGAAGCAACGAAAGCGGAATTGGCTAATGTAATGACGCACCTAGCTGAATCTTTACGCAGAGTGGGTATATTATTAAAGCCATTTTTAACCCAGACTCCTGGTAAAATTTTCACGCAACTTAATATTACGGATGAGTTCTTAACATCGTGGGCAAGTTTAGAAAGCTTTGGTCATATCCCGGGTGGAACAAAGGTGACGAAAGGAGAACCTATTTTCCCACGTCTTGATATTGAAGAGGAAGTTAACTTTATAAAAGAAAAGATGGCTCCACCGGTTGCTACAACTGTTAAAGAAGAGGATAAGACAACTGAAGCACCGGAAAAACCTGAAGTAGAAGAAATTTCAATCGATGATTTTATGAAGGTTGATTTGAGGGTGGCAGAGGTTGTTCAATGTGAGGCGATACCTAAGGCGGATAAATTACTCAAGTTGCAATTGGATCTAGGTTATGAACAGCGCCAAGTTGTTTCTGGGATTGCAAAATTTTATAAACCTGAGGAACTAATTGGTCGAAAGGTTATTTGTGTAACCAATCTTAAACCGGTGAAACTTCGCGGTGAGCTGTCACAGGGAATGATTTTAGCAGGAAGCCAGGATGGGATGCTGTCTCTAGCAACAGTAGATCAATCTTTACCAAACGGTTCAAAAGTTAAATAATAGGTTTTTGCAGCGGCCAAAGTTCTGGTACTTAACTAAGGGCTAAGCCACTTCCGTTTTTAGATTAAGCTCTAGCACCAAAGGTGCTGGAGCTTTTTTCAAAGACTATGTTAAAGACCAAAGTTCATTTGTAAGCCACTGTTGATTGGAGCGGAAGGTGCGAGACTCCTGCGGGAGAAGGTGTCACGGGAGACCCCACAGGCGCTATGGCGCCGAGGAGGCTCCCGGACTCCCCCGCGGAAAGCGAGCACCTGAAGCGGAAATCAAAAGCCAAATTTAACAAAGCCTTTTTAAAATGAGAAATGTTTCACGTGTAACATTTGGTCGAATCGGCCTATGTTTTTGTTTTATCGTGGCGAAAAAGATAAAATATAGTGGAATCAAATATGTAAAGGGAGTTATAAACATGCTTTTTGATACACATGTCCATTTAAACGCAGAACAATATAAAGAAGATTTAGAGGAAGTCATTAATCGGGCTTTATCATCAGGTGTCAGTACAATGGTGGTGGTGGGGTTTGACCGTCCTACCATCGAAAAAGCGATTGAACTGGCAGAAGCTTATGATTTTATTTATGCGAGTGTCGGGTGGCATCCGGTTGATGCGATTGATATGACTCCTGAAGACTTAAACTGGCTCGAACAATTGGCCGCACATCCAAAGGTAGTGGCGCTAGGTGAAATGGGGCTTGATTACTATTGGGACAAATCGCCAAAAGAGGTTCAACAGGAAGTCTTCCGCAAACAAATTCAATTGGCTCGCAAAGTAAAACTGCCGATTATTATTCATAATCGTGATGCCACGGCAGATATTATCGAGATTTTAAAGGAAGAGAAGGCAGAAGAAGTAGGCGGAATCATGCATTGCTTTAGCGGTAGCCCGGAAATCGCACAAGAGTGCATTAAGATGAATTTCTATATTTCGCTTGGTGGACCGGTTACCTTTAAAAATGCAAAGCAGCCGAAAAAGGTAGCGGAACTGGTCCCATTAGAGCGATTATTAATCGAAACGGACTGTCCATATCTTACTCCACATCCGCACCGAGGTAAACGAAATGAGCCAAGTTATGTAAAATTAGTAGCGGAACAAATTGCCGAAATTAAAGGAAAAACTTTAGAAGAAGTTGGCGCAGCGACATCGGAAAATGCAAAGAAATTATTCGGCATTATTCGATAAGAAACTTTGTCGTTTTTTAAAAAAGCTTGTCCGAATTTTTTATATTTCTCACTTGTTCTACACGCCTCCGATTCAACATAGGATAACCATGTCGATATTAATTTCTTTACTTTTTCTCTTGACTTTTTGCATAATTAGCTTACGTCAGGGAATGTGCTTTGGTTGACAGTCGGCGAGATAGTCTATATAATTCACTCGAGAAAAGGAGGCGTTTTTCATCGTAATCCAAAACATGAAAAACCTGTTTTCCATTCTTTCGAGGAAGAGGAGATGGACCGTACTAATTGCAAGTTTCATAGTTTTTGTTGCAACCACAGGTGGAATTCTGTATGAAACAACGAAAAAAACTGTAGCTTTAACGATCGACGGTCAAGAAAAAATCATAAAGACCCATGCGAATACCGTTGAGGGAATTTTTGATGATTTACATGTCTCACTTCGCTCAGAAGACTATGTGTTTCCTTCGGTTAACACAAAGGTTAAAAACAACTTAAAGGTTGTATTTAACCCGGCAAAACAGGTTCAACTTGTAACAGACGGCGAGAAGAAAACGGTTTGGACAACAGCCACAACAGTTGCACAATTGTTAAAAGAACAGAAGATAGCATTAAATGAACATGATGAGGTACTTCCCAGGCCGGATGCAAAGTTAACAAGCAAATCGAAAGTAAAAGTAAATCGAGCTTTTAACTTAACGTTTATTGATGGAGGTATTGGGTACCAAGTTTGGTCCACTTCGACTACGGTCGCTGACTTTTTAGTACAACAAGGAATAAAACTTAATCAACTTGACCGAGTTGAGCCTAAGCCGGAACAGATCCTCAAAGAGAATGACACGGTTAAAGTCATTCGAGTTGAAAAAGTCACCGATGTAGTGGAAGAACCAGTTGAATTTGCCACAATTACACAGAAAGATGATAATTTGGCACAGGGGACCGAAAAGGTTGTTCAAGAAGGTCAGCAAGGTCTTATTCAAAGGACCTACGAAATTGTTAAAGAAAATGGAAAAGAAGTCATTCGAAATATATTGAATGAAACAAAGATTAAGGATAAACAAGATAAGATTGTAGCCGTAGGGACGTTAACGCTGGCTCAGCAAATTTCTCGCGGATCTGCAGCTGGTCAAGAATTATATGTAAGTTCAACTGCCTATACAGCCTCGTGCAACGGCTGTTCAGGTACTACGGCAACGGGGATTAATTTAAGAGCAAATCCTGACGTTAAAGTGATTGCTGTTGACCCAAGCATTATCCCACTTGGAACTAAGGTTTATGTTGAAGGGTACGGCTATGCAGTTGCTGCCGATACTGGTTCAGCTATTAAGGGGTACAAGATTGACGTATTTCTCCCGTCACAAGCAGATGCATATCGATGGGGAGTAAGAAAAGTAAAAATTAGAATTTTATAGTTCGCTTGATGCAGAGGGAGACATTCCTCTGCATTTTGCTTTTGTGGATTTTTTCTTTATACTTTAAGAGGAACGTCTTACTTTATTATATTTTAGTGGATATATTTATAGACGAATTACATTACATAATTGTTTCAAATTTTTTATAAAAATTATGTTTTTTGAATAATGGAGGAAAGCTTTAATATGAAGATTAAAGAGGTTATTGTGGTGGAGGGGAAAGACGATACCACCGCGATAAGACGAGCAGTGGATGCCGATACAATTGAAACAAACGGTTCTGCGATTAATGAAGAAACGATTGAGAAGATAAAGCTCGCTCAAAAAACAAGAGGGGTCATTGTTTTGACTGATCCCGATTTTCCAGGAGAAAAGATTCGCCATACGATTACCCAGCATGTCCCAGGCTGTAAACATGCCTTCTTAGAAAAAGAAGAGGCGATTAAAAGCAAGGGAAGAGGTCTTGGGGTAGAGCACGCTTCACCAGCTGCAATCAAAAAAGCACTGAGCCAAGCACATGAAATGAGTGATATGATCGTAGAGGAAATATCACAGGATGATTTAATTGATGCAGGTTTGATTGGTGGAGCCGGAGCAAAGGAAAGAAGAGAAAAGCTGGGCAAGCTTCTTAAAATTGGCTATACAAATGGAAAGCAGCTCTATAAACGATTAATGATGTTCCAAATAAGCCGTACTCAATTTGCGGATGCAGTAGCAGCAATAAGACAGGAGGAGCAAGATGTATAAAGATATCGCAACACCAATAAGGACGAAAACGATTCTAGAAAAATACGGTTTTTCCTTCAAAAAAAGCCTTGGTCAAAATTTTTTAATTGATCCTAATATATTAAAAAGAATTGTTGATCATGCTGATATTACCGAGGAGACAGGGGCAATTGAGATTGGGCCGGGAATCGGTGCTTTAACAGAACATTTGGCTCGCAGCAGTAAAAAGGTCGTAGCATTTGAAATAGACCAACGGTTACTGCCGATATTAACGGAAACATTGGCTCCTTATCCAAATGTTGAAGTGATCCATCAGGATGTTTTAAAGGCTGATGTGAAAGCAGTCATCGAGGAGAAACTGGCTGACGTTAAAGATATTATGGTAGTCGCGAATTTACCGTACTATGTAACTACGCCGATCATCATGAAGCTGCTGGAGGAAAAACTGCCAATCAGAGGGTTAGTCGTTATGCTCCAAAAGGAAGTGGCGGATCGAATTTCTGCACAACCTGGAACGAAGGAATATGGCTCTCTTTCCATTGCGATTCAATATTATACGAAGGCTGAAATTGTTATGACGGTACCCAAAACAGTGTTCGTACCCCAGCCTAATGTCGATTCAGCTATTATCAGGTTAACTGTTCGTGAAAAACCTGCAGTGGAAATGATGAACGAAGAATTCTTTTTCCAAGTGATCAAATCAAGTTTTGCCCAAAGGCGAAAAACGATTTTAAATAATTTAACTACTCAGTTACCAAATGGCAAGGAAAAGAAAGAAGCGATTGTCTTAGCGTTAACGGAAGCAAAGATCGATCCTAGCCGCAGAGGGGAAACCTTATCGATTGAAGAATTTGCTCGCTTAAGTGATGCTCTTCTTCCTGCTTTTGTTTGAACGGATCATTGTAAAACAGAATACAACCATCAAAAGTTGACTCTTTAATAAGTCAGCTTTTTTTTTGCTCAATTCAAATTATCGATTGTTTTATGAGACCATGATGAATCACATCTTTTTGTGTAGTTGCATAGCCTATATCAAGAGCGTTTAGTTTAAAGGAAAGCCCGATAAGGGGCTGGATGGAGTGGATGACTGTGGCGATAGGAATGATGGATATAGTCGGTAGAAGGTCATACCATTGTGACATCCTTTTCCGTGTCATTGATATCAGGGAGGATGCTGGACGGAAAATAGCCATTCTTTATGGCGAGGATTTTCGGCTGATTGCTGATGCACCATATGAAGACCTAATTGCAATCGATCCAAATGAACGGAGGAAAAAATCTCAGGAATTCCGCTCATTGGAAGAACAATCATTACAGTTATTTCGACAGGATGTTAGCTTGCTGAAACAAAAGTCTGAATTTGATGCGAGCGGGGGATATAGTAAAGAAATTAATATCTTTCAAGTGCCTGGGAAGGTACTTCATATCGATGGCGATCCCAACTATTTAAAAAAATGTTTGATTGTTTATGAGAAGGTTGGGGTTCCTGTTTATGGGGTACACTGTAATGAGAAGGAAATGCCAACCAAGGTAGGACAGTTCCTTGATTATTACCGGCCAGATATTTTAGTGATAACAGGGCATGATTCTTATTCGAAGGCGAAAGGAAAAATGTCTGATATAAATGCATATCGTCATTCAAGGCATTTTGTCCAGACGGTTATCGAAGCAAGAAGAAAAGTACCTCATTTAGATCAATTAGTCATTTTTGCAGGTGCATGCCAGTCACATTTTGAATCGCTTATTCAAGCGGGTGCAAATTTCGCAAGTTCTCCATCAAGGGTTAATATTCATGCCTTAGATCCCGTTTATATCGTCGCCAAAATCAGTTTCACCCCTTTCATGGAAAGGATTAATGTATGGGATGTACTAAGAAATACTTTAACGGGTGAAAAAGGTTTGGGAGGAATTGAAACGAAGGGTGTTTTAAGAACGGGAATGCCTTATAAATTACCGTTAGAGGAGGAAGAACAAAAATAAGCCGTTTCACACTTCGGCTTATTTTTGTATGGTGGTAAATGGTTTGTTTTTTTATAAAATAATTTGACCAAATTTAACCTTAGTTGAGAAATGAGGAGTTTTCTTTGGTAAAAAATTTACATATTCCTTTAAGTTTAGGGTCAATATAACATTGTAGAAAATTAGCAGAAAAAGTGGAATGAAAAACATTGACAATCATTTTATTTGACTGTTATAATTTTATGTTTTATTTGACTTTTTTTGCTAACCGTGTTATACTTTTCATAGTGAGGTGGACCGAATGCCAAGAACATTAGCGGATATTAAGAAGTCTCTTGACTCAAATTTAGGGAAAAGATTAATGCTAAAGGCGAACGGAGGACGAAGAAAGACGATTGAACGTTCCGGCGTTTTAGCAGAAACATATCCCTCAGTATTTGTCATTGAGCTGGATCAAGAAGAAAACGCATTTGAACGGGTGTCTTACAGTTACGCGGATATTTTAACAGAGACGGTTCAGATTACCTTCTATGAAGATACATCAGGCAGTATCGCTTTAAGTTAATAGTTGTTTAAATCGCAGTGGACAATAGTTTGCTGCTTTTTATTTTGTTTTTAGCTGTGTTAAAGAACAATGTTTATTTTGAGCACTCTGTTGATTGGAGCGGAAGGTGCGAGACTCCTGCGGGAGAAGGTGTCACGGGAGACCCCACAGGCGCTATGGCGCCGAGGAGGCTCCCGGACTCCCCCGCGGAAAGCGAGCACCTGGAGAGGAAATCAACAGACAAATTTAACAGGCCATTGTTTTTTAATTAATAAGTTCGATGCCTTATCACAAACTAATGATGCC
>NZ_JBKFGH010000045.1:0-35671 GCF_051233475.1 Neobacillus terrisolis
AGGAAATCAACAGACAAATTTAACAGGCCATTGTTTTTTAATTAATAAGTTCGATGCCTTATCACAAACTAATGATGCCGGAGTGAGTGAGGAGGTTGTTCTTTTGGGCAGAAGAAGAGGGATTATGTCTGATCGATTAAAAGAAGAGCTTGCAAAAGAGCTGGGCTTTTATGATGTTGTTCAAAAGGAAGGTTGGGGCGGGATTAAAGCCAGGGATGCCGGGAATATGGTAAAAAGGGCTGTTGAACTAGCTCAACAACAATTAATGAACAAACACTAATTTCTCTTTAACAATGGCTTTTTAGGATGCAATCAAATATTGGATCACACGGCAGATGGCTAGGGTATATCCCTAGCTTCTTTATTTTAAGATGACCACTTATCCATATGTAAATTTGACCATTCTTTTGTTTTTGACCAGGATATGTTGTATAAATGTCCCGAATCTAACGTTCTATCCCGTCTTTTTTATGGTAAAATAGGACAAAATATGAAGATGGTCGAATTTTGTAAAGTAGGTGGGTATGTTGAAGCTTTTAGTGAAAGCACCAGCTAAAATCAATTTATCATTAGATGTTTTATATAAACGTTCGGATGGCTTCCATGAAGTTGAAATGATTATGACGACAATTGATTTAGCTGACCGTCTTGAGCTTTCTTTATTAGATAAAGATGAAATACATATTGTTTCTCATAATCGATTCGTACCTGATGATCAGCGTAATTTAGCTTATCAGGCAGCCAAACTTTTGAAGGAACGGTTTAATGTAAAAAAAGGGGTAAGAATTGCGATTGAGAAGACGATTCCTGTGGCAGCGGGACTAGCCGGAGGAAGCAGCGATGCAGCTGCTGCCTTAAGAGGCTTAAATAAATTATGGCAGCTCGGATTGTCTTTAGATGAACTTGCCGAACTTGGTTCAGAAATTGGTTCGGATGTATCATTTTGTGTATATGGAGGAACAGCTTTGGCTAAAGGTCGAGGAGAAATCATAACCGAGCTCCCGGTGCCGCCTACTTGTTGGGTTATTTTAGCGAAGCCGTTTATCGGTGTCTCCACTGCTGATGTTTATCGCCGGTTAGATTTAAATAAAATAAAACATCCTAATACAAAAGCGATGATTAATGCGATCGATTCGAAAAACTACATGGAAGTCTGTCAAAATGTAGGTAATGTTTTAGAAGACGTGACATTAAACCTTTATCCTGAAGTGGCACAAATTAAAGAGCAAATGAAGCGGTTTGGAGCAGATGCTGTGTTAATGAGTGGAAGTGGACCAACTGTGTTTTGCTTAGTTCAGCATGATTCAAGAATGCACCGAATCTATAATGGTTTAAGAGGCTTTTGTGACCAGGTTTTTGCCGTTAGAATTTTAGGGGATCGTCATACCCTTGATTAAATCCGTATATTAATGATATATTATCGTTAAATATTCGGTTTTTGGAGGTCCATTTTATGAAATTCCGTCGAAGTGAACGATTACTTGACATGGCACATTATTTGACCGAACATCCGCGTGAGCTCGTATCGCTTACCTTTTTTGCCGAGAGGTATCGTTCAGCTAAATCATCTATAAGTGAGGATTTAGCTATTATTAAGGATACCTTTGAACAAAGGGGGCTTGGAACATTACAAACTGTTCCAGGGGCTGCTGGTGGCGTTAAATATTATGTGAAGGTTAATGAATCAGAGGCAAAGCCATTTGTAAAAGAACTATGTAATCTTATGGAAAGTCCAGAACGTCTACTTCCTGGTGGATATTTGTATATGACGGATATTATTGGAAATCCCTCCATTGTTCGAAAAGCCGGACGTTTGATTGCATCAGCTTATTCTTTTGCAAATATAGATGCAGTGATGACTGTCGCAACAAAGGGAATACCGTTGGCCTATGCAGTGGCAAGCCAAATCAATGTTCCAGTTGTTATAGTAAGAAGAGATAGTAAGGTCACTGAAGGATCAACTGTAAGTATTAATTATGTTTCAGGCTCCTCTAAACGGATCCAAACAATGGTCTTATCAAAACGAAGCCTCGCTGAGGGCTCTAGAGTTTTGATTGTTGATGATTTTATGAAGGCTGGCGGCACCGTAAATGGGATGAAAAGCTTACTTGAAGAATTCAAAGCACAATTAGCTGGTATTGCCGTGCTAGTTGAATCAGAAAATATTGAGGAAAGATTAGTGGACGAGTATATTTCGCTTGTAAGATTATCAGATGTTGATGAGAGGGCGAAAACGATTAAGGTGAGTGAAGGGAACTACTTTACTTTATCTGGGAATATGTCGTGGGAAAAATAAAAAATAGTGTTAAAATGATATAGATGAAATTTGTGTTGGGAGGAAAAGAAAATGAAAACGGTTCAAACAAATGGAGCTCCTGCAGCAATCGGACCATATTCACAAGGGGTTATTGTCAATAATATGTTTTATAGCTCTGGTCAAATTCCTTTAACGGCTGAAGGGGTTATGGTTGAAGGAGATATAAAGGCTCAAACGTATCAGGTTTTCAAAAATCTCCAAGCTGTGCTTGAAGAGGCTGGTGCTTCCTTTGAAACAGTTGTTAAAGCTACTGTATTTATAAAGGATATGAATGATTTTGCGGCTCTTAATGAAGTATATGGGGAATATTTTTCAGTACATAAGCCTGCCCGTACTACAGTAGAGGTGGCTCGTCTTCCAAAAGATGCTTTAGTTGAAATTGAAGTAATTGCGCTCGTTAAATAATAACGAGCGTTTTTTATTTCCTCAAAAATATTTCGTATTTCGATTATTCCGAATTGCGATTCATAATTTGTTCACAATTTGAGTTAATTTTTTGAAAAAAATATACAATTAAAGAAGGAAATTTGGAAATCTTTGTAGAATCAATTAGATGGTTTTCATTACGGAAATTGAGAAGGTGGTGAACATGATGGAAGTGACAGACGTAAGATTACGCCGAGTTAACACAGATGGACGTATGAGAGCGATCGCTTCAATAACATTAGACAATGAATTCGTAGTTCATGATATCCGTGTCATTGACGGAAATAATGGATTATTCGTTGCGATGCCTAGCAAACGTACACCAGATGGTGAGTTTCGAGATATCGCCCATCCGATTAATTCGGGGACTCGCGGTAAAATTCAAGAAGCCGTGTTAGCAGAATACCATCGATTAGGTGAACTAGAGGTAGAATTTGAAGAAGCTGGGGCATCCTAAAAAAATGAATAACAACGAGAGCCTTACTACAAAAAAGTACGGCTCTTTTTTTATGTAAACAGCTAGCCAAATTGGACAGAAATTGGCCTCTCTTTATCAATAGGACAACAACAACAAACCCCTCTCCTTTATTCTCCCTTTCTTAACAAATAAATACATTTGTGATGATTCCTTGAAATAAACAGCTATTTAAGATATATTCTTAATGGATAAAAAGGTAAATTGGAGGGCCATACATGTCTACTCGGTATGCGATAATTTTGGCGGCAGGTCAGGGGACAAGAATGAAATCAAAACTGTATAAGGTTTTGCACCCTGTTTGCGGAAAACCAATGGTTCAACATGTTGTGGATCAAATTTCTAAGCTTCATATAGACGAAATGGTCACAATAATTGGTCATGGTGCAGAAAAAGTTAAAGCTCAGCTCGGAACTCAAAGTCAATATGCATTGCAGGAAAGTCAGCTAGGTACAGCTCATGCTGTTATACAAGCGAAAGAAATGCTGGCTGGCAAATTCGGTGTTACATTAGTTGTTTGTGGCGATACACCCCTTATAAAAGCTGAAACAATGGAAGCTTTGTTCAAACATCATGAAGAAATGAACGCAAAAGCAACTGTTTTAACAGCAGAGGCAATTGATCCAACTGGATACGGTCGAGTTGTTCGTAATCAACAAGGGTTTGTTGAAAAAATTGTTGAGCATAAGGATGCTTCAGATCAAGAGCGTAGCATAAAAGAAATTAACACCGGTACCTATTGTTTTGATAATCAAGCTTTATTTAATGCGTTGGAACAAGTTTCAAATGATAATGTTCAAGGTGAATATTATTTACCGGATGTCATTGAAATTTTAAAAAAGCAGGGTGAAATCGTTACAGCATTTCAAACTGAAGAGTTCGAAGAGACGCTAGGAGTAAATGACAGGGTTGCCCTATCAGAAGCTGAACGGATTATGAAAAAAAGAATCAATGAAACCCATATGCGAAATGGTGTAACGTTAATTGACCCATTATCTACATATATTGGTCCTGATGTGGAAATTGGCCAAGATACGGTCATTTACCCAGGGACTACTATTAGCGGAAAGACTGTAATCGGTTCTGAATGTGTGATTGGACCAAATAGCGAAATCAAAGATTGTCAAATTGGTAATGAAACAACGATCCGCCAATCCGTTTCTCACGAAAGCAGTATCGGATCCAGAGTTAACATAGGGCCATTTGCTCATATTCGGCCAAAATCCGATATTCATGATGAAGTGAAGATCGGAAACTTTGTCGAAATCAAAAAGGCTGTCTTCGGTAAGGGAAGTAAAGCATCTCATCTTAGCTACATTGGGGATGCTGAAGTTGGTAAGGATGTTAATATAGGTTGCGGATCCATTACGGTGAATTACGACGGAAAAAACAAGTTCTTAACAACAATTGAAGACGATGTATTTATCGGTTGTAATTCTAATTTAGTAGCTCCAGTAACGGTTAAAAAAGGAGCATACGTAGCGGCAGGTTCAACGATCACCAGTGACGTTCCAGAAAATGCCCTCTCTATTGCACGTGCCCGTCAAGTGAATAAGGAAAATTATGTTGATAAATTAAACTATAAGAAATAAGAAAGAAGGCTGGAGATCCACCATGTCGAATCAATATTTAGATCCCAATTTAAAAGTATTTACTTTAAATTCAAACAAAGAACTTGCGGAAGAAATTGCAAAGGTCATTGGTGTCGAGCTTGGAAAATGTTCGGTAACCCGATTTAGTGATGGAGAAATTCAAATCAACATTGAAGAAAGTATTCGCGGTTGTGACGTTTTCATTATTCAATCTACTAGTTCACCGGTAAATGAGCATTTAATGGAATTACTTATTTTAATTGATGCTTTAAAGCGTGCATCTGCTAAAACCATTAACTTGGTAATCCCATATTATGGTTATGCTCGTCAAGATCGGAAAGCACGCGCTCGTGAGCCAATTACTGCAAAACTTGTGGCAAATTTACTTGAAACTGCAGGGGCAACTCGTGTAATTACGTTAGATTTGCATGCTCCACAAATTCAAGGCTTCTTTGATATTCCAATTGATCATTTAATGGGTGTTCCAATCTTAGCAGAGTATTTCAAGAATAAGCATTATGATAAAGAAATTGTTATCGTTTCACCAGACCATGGTGGAGTAACTCGTGCAAGAAAGATGGCTGAGCGGTTAAAAGCACCGATTGCGATTATTGATAAACGCCGTCCTAAGCCAAATGTAGCTGAGGTAATGAACATCGTCGGTAATATTGAAGGTAAAGTAGCCATCTTAATTGATGATATTATCGATACGGCTGGTACCATCACTCTTGCTGCTAATGCTCTTGTGGAAAATGGTGCTGCAGAAGTGTATGCTTGCTGTACACACCCAGTATTATCAGGTCCTGCCATTAATCGAATTGAAAATTCGAAAATAAAAGAATTAGTTATTACGAATTCAATCGCTCTTCCTGAGGAAAAGCTGATTGATAAAATCGTCAATCTTTCTGTAGCCTCATTATTGGGTGACGCGATTATTCGTGTTCATGAAGAGCAATCAGTAAGTGTTTTATTTGAATAATAAGTTTCATTAGTCATAAATTAACGTTTATTTCTTCCTAATTTGGGGCATTTTTATATAGAACCCAGAGAAAAAATTAGGAAGGTGAACGTGAATGAATGCAGTATTAGAAGTCCAAGGGAGAACTCAATTTCAACGCTCGTCCTTAAAAAGCCTCCGTGATAATGGAAACATTCCTGCTGTAATATATGGAGTAAATAAGCAGAATCAGCCCGTGTCAGTTAATGTCGGGGACTTGATGAAAACGATCCGGGATAATGGCAAAAACGGGGTTATTTCTTTAAAACTGGACGGAAAAATGCAAAATGCGATTTTAACGGATTATCAAATGGATCCGCTAAGTAAGGATATCATTCATGCAGATTTTCTTGCTGTTGATATGTCGACTGAACTACAAGTTAATGTGCGGATTCAATTAGATGGTGAAGCTATTGGTGTCAAGGATGGAGGAGTCCTGCAACAACCGCTTCATGAACTATCGATAACGGCTACACCAAGTCAGATTCCACAGGCCCTCCATATTGATGTAACGAATTTACAGGTGGGTGAAAATTTGACTGTTGGCGATATCTCTATTGCAGAGGGGATTAGTATCAACCATGATACTGAAGAAGTGGTCGTAACCATCTTGCCTCCTAAGCAAGAAGAAGAGATCAGTACAGGTGAACAACAATCAGAAGGTCTTCCTGAAAATCTTGAGGGAAGAGAAACAAATGCAGAATAATTTTAGGACGTAACCTAGTTTAGGTTACGTCTTTTATAGTATCATTAAAAGAGCAGTATAAAAGGGGTGGGATCATGAAGCTTATTGTTGGACTTGGTAACCCTGGGAAACAATATGAAAATACAAGACATAATATTGGTTTTAAAGTAATCGATAAACTATCTGAACAGCTGGGTATTCAGTTAGATCAGGCTAAGCATAAAGGGATTTATGGAATGGCTACGATTGGTGGAGAAAAAATATGCTTATTAAAGCCACTTACCTATATGAATCTATCTGGAGAATCCATTCGGGCGGTCATGGATTATTATCAAATTGAGACCGAAGAAGTGGTGGTTATTTATGATGATCTTGATTTGCCTGTAGGAAGGATTCGCCTTCGTCAAAAAGGCAGTGCCGGAGGGCATAATGGGATTAAGTCAACGATTGCCCATTTAGGAACAGAAAACTTTAATCGAATTAGAGTGGGAATTGATCGCCCGAAAAATGGCATGAAAGTGACCGACTATGTTTTAGGTCGTTTTACTAAGGAAGAAGAAATCGCCATGGCAGACGTAATCCAAAAGTGTGTAGCCGCTTCGGAACAGTGGCTAAAACAGCCTTTTTTACAAGTAATGAATGAATTCAATGCTTAATTGCTACATGTTTACTAGAAAAATAACATACAATAGCCGTACGAATAACTTTCTTCAAAACAGTAAATAATATTTTTATCTACGCTGTTGAGGAGGAAAATACTTGGCTATTCATTATCATTGCCGTCATTGTGGTGCAAATCTTGGTACAATTGATAAGATGTCGGTACATAGTGAACAACTTGGTTTACACAAGTTATCAGATAAGGAACGGCAGGAAATGGTTTCTTATGATCAGCAAGGTGATATTCATATAACCTCAATTTGTGAGGATTGTCAGGAACAACTTGACCGCAACCCAGAGTATCACCAATATGACTTTCTGATACATTAACAGCTTTGGACATCAATCCAAAGCATTTTTCTGTTACGCTTTGCATTGTTTAGCTATAGCGGCCGGGGGCTCGCAGGTGATAAGCCCCTAAGCGAGCCGCCTACGCTTTTCTTAGAAGGGAGGGGTCCGGATGGAAGGGCTTAAATCGGTCATTGGAAGGCAAGAGGATGTTCTGTCTGTTATTGCCGGAGTTGACGAGGGATTAAAAGAACAATTAATTGCAGGATTATCCGGATCTGCCAGAACGGTTTTTCTGGCATCGGTTTATGAAAAAACAAAGAAACCACAGCTTATTGTGACACATAATTTGTTACAAGCTCAAAAAATATATGATGATATAACCAATTTAATAGGGGAAACCGATGTTTTCCTTTACCCAGCCAATGAGTTAATTGCCGCTGAAATGAGTATTGCCAGTCCTGAGCTTAAAGCGCAGCGAATTGAAGCGTTAAATTATTTGGTAAATGACCATAACGGGATTATGATTGTTCCGGTTGCAGGACTTCGTAAAATAGTCCCACCAAAGGAATTATGGGAAAGGCATCAAATTTCCATTGAGATTGGAGAGGAAATTAATCTTCAAGTTTTCTTAAATAAATTAGTAAGAATGGGATATATTCGGGCAGAAATGGTTTCATCACCAGGAGAGTTTAGTGTTCGTGGTGGAATTCTCGACATTTATCCCCTGACTGAGGCGGATCCGATTCGAATTGAATTATTTGATACTGAAATTGACTCGATTCGTTCTTTTTCTTTGGAGGATCAACGTTCAAAATTAAAGCTGAACAAGGTGACGATTGTACCTGCTGCAGAATATATCTTTGAACCGGAGCACATTGATAAACTTATTTCCAATCTTGAGGAACGACTTTCTAAAAGCTTAAAAATGCTTAAGCAGGAAAAAGTAAAAACGTTACTCTCACAAAATATAGGTTATGAGCTTGAACAATTACGTATAGGTCAGAAACCAGAACAAATTTTCAAATATCTATCTTTTGCATATGAAGAAGGAAATAGTTTACTAGATTATTTACCTCAAAATAGTCTGATTTTTGTCGATGAAATTAGCAGAGTTCAAGAGATGAATGATTCATTGGAAAAAGAGGAAGCGGAGTGGTATACAAGCCTGTTGGGAGAAGGGAAAATACCACATGATGTTAAAATGGCCCATCCGTTCTTACCATTGCTTCATAAATCCGCCCATCCTGTTGCCTATTTGTCTCTGTTTTTAAGACATGTTCCAAATACCAATCCACAAAATATTATTAATGTTTCCTGTAAACAAATGCAGAACTTTCATGGGCAAATGCATGTATTAAAGGCAGAATTAGAGCGATGGGCAAAGGGGAAATATACAGTTGTATTTTTAGGCCCTGATGAAGATAGAGTAAACAAGCTTCAACGTGTTCTAGAAGACTACGGAATTAATGCTGCATTTGTTGCGAAAAACCAAGCGCTGTTATCTGGGAAAATTCAAATTACTGAAGGGCATCTGTATTCCGGATTTGAGCTTCCGATTCAAAAAATTGCTGTAATTACCGAAGAAGAGCTGTTCAATAAGAAAACTACGAAAAAATCACCACGCCGGCAAAAACTTTCAAATGCAGAAAGAATTAAAAGCTATTCGGAGCTCCGAGTGGGAGATTATGTTGTTCATGTTAATCATGGGATTGGGAAATATCTAGGGATTGAAACGCTAGTCATTAACGGAGTTCATAAGGATTATCTCCATATTCGTTATCAGGGCAGTGACAAATTATATGTTCCAGTCGAACAGATTGATTTAGTTCAGAAATTCGTTGGTTCTGAAGGAAAAGAACCTAAAATTTATAAACTTGGTGGAACGGATTGGAAGCGAGTCAAGAAAAAGGTTGAAGCATCGGTTCAAAACATTGCTGATGATCTAATCAAGCTATATGCTGAACGCGAAGCAGCCAAAGGTTATGCTTATTCGCCAGACGGTGATATGCAGCGGGAATTTGAAATGTCATTCCCTTATCAAGAGACAGAAGATCAGCTTCGTTCAATTACTGAAATTAAAAAGGATATGGAAAAAGAACGGCCAATGGATCGCTTGCTTTGTGGAGATGTAGGCTATGGAAAAACTGAAGTGGCCATTCGTGCTGGCTTTAAAGCGATTGCGGATGGAAAACAAGTAGCGTTCTTAGTTCCAACAACGATTCTTGCACAGCAGCACTTTGAAACAATGCGAGAGCGTTTTCAAGACTACCCAATTAAAATAGGTTTATTAAGCCGTTTCCGTACAAGGAAGGAACAGCAGGAAACAATGAAGGGGCTAAAGGCCGGGACAGTTGATATCGTGGTTGGAACGCACCGGTTGTTATCAAAAGATATCGTATATCGGGATTTAGGATTATTAATCATCGACGAGGAACAACGGTTCGGGGTTACCCATAAAGAGAAAATTAAACAACTAAAAACCAATGTCGATGTTTTAACTTTAACGGCTACTCCTATTCCTAGAACGCTTCATATGTCCATGCTTGGGGTTCGCGATTTGTCTGTTATTGAAACACCTCCAGAAAATCGTTTTCCAGTCCAAACCTATGTGATGGAGTATAATGGCGGTCTTGTTCGGGAGGCAATTGAACGGGAATTAGCACGAGATGGGCAGGTCTATTTCCTCTATAACAGAGTGGAGGATATTGAACGAAAGGCTGAAGAAATATCAATGCTTGTTCCAGATGCAAGAGTTACCTATGCTCATGGGCAAATGTCCGAAAATGAATTGGAATCAGTCATGCTCGGATTCCTCGAAGGTGAATATGATGTTCTGGTTAGTACAACGATTATTGAAACAGGGGTCGATATCCCTAATGTTAACACTTTAATTGTATTCGATGCAGATCGAATGGGTCTTTCACAACTTTACCAATTACGTGGCCGTGTTGGCCGTTCCAGTCGGGTCGCATATGCTTACTTTACCTATCGTAAGGACAAGGTGCTTACAGAAGTAGCGGAAAAACGCCTTCAGGCGATAAAGGAATTTACAGAGTTAGGTTCTGGATTTAAAATTGCCATGCGCGATCTATCGATTCGAGGTGCAGGAAATTTACTTGGAGCCGAGCAGCACGGGTTTATTGATTCAGTCGGATTTGATTTGTATTCACAAATGTTAAAAGAAGCGATTGAGGCAAGAAAAGGAGATATCCACGAGGAGGCGGCTTCAACACTTGAGATCGATGTGGAAGTGGACGCTTATATTCCAGATACTTATATTAATGACGGGCATCAAAAAATTGAAATGTATAAACGATTCCGTTCGATTTCAACAATGGAAGAATTAGAGGAACTGACCGAGGAAATCATCGATCGCTTTGGGGAGTATCCTGAAGAAGTGGCCTATTTGTTCCAAATCGCCGAAATAAAGGTTTATGCGATGAATGCGAAGGTTGAATTGATTAAACAGGCGAAGCAAGAAATTACTATTCTTATTTCCGAAAAGGGAAGCGAAAATATCCAAATGCAAAAAATCGCTCCGATCATGAATAAATATGGAAGAATGATTGGTGTCGGTCAAGATGGAAATAAACTGAAGCTTGTTCTTCATATTAAGGGAATTCCTAGTCAAAAATGGATGATGGTGGCGTTAGAATTAATTAAATGTATATCCGAGTCCAAGTCTGAGGTCGAAAAAGATTACGTTTCTTAAAGTGGGAAAGCGGGGCTCACTGACCTAGTATATTTTTCCATATAAGGAAGAACTATCATTCACGAGAAAAAATCGTAGATTGTGTATAGAACTTTCCAGATGAAAGATAATATATCTAACATGGTGATGATTTATAAAAATGCAGCACCATGAATCATTGCCAAACAACAAATCATCAGATGAAAGTGAGGCAACATTGGATGAAAGCAACTGGTATTGTTCGTCGAATCGATGATTTAGGTCGTGTGGTTATTCCAAAGGAAATTCGCAGAACGTTAAGAATTCGTGAAGGTGACCCGCTCGAGATTTTTGTTGATCGTGACGGGGAAGTTATTTTAAAGAAATATTCTCCAATCAGTGAGTTAAGTGATTTTGCAAAAGAGTACGCTGAGGCTTTATACGATAGTTTAGGAAATCCTGTGTTAATCTGCGATAGAGATACTTATATTGCTGTTGCAGGAGGTTCGAAGAAAGATTACTTAAACAAAAACATAAGTGATTTAGTAGAAAGGACCATGGAAGACCGTAACTCAGTTCTAATGAATCAACAGGAGACTGCTGCCCTTGTTGATGGTAATGAGGAAACCGTTTCTGCTTACACGATTGGTCCTATTATTGCAAATGGAGATCCAATTGGTGCTGTTATTATCTTAGCTAAAGAGGGAACACTCGGAGAAGTTGAGCAAAAAGCTGTTGAAACAGCCTCGAGTTTCTTAGCACGTCAAATGGAGCAGTAAAATAGGAAATGTTTCGTCACCCTATTTTATAACATTTTCATAGTGTTTTTACTGAAAAGGGTGGCGGAGAGCTGCCTTTTTTCAATAGGAAAGAGGCTCATCTTTCATCTGTTTACGTAAGCTCATCCCGTTTATTTTAAAAACTGAAAGCAAGTTGGTTAATATGCTATAATACGTTGGAAATTACTATTTAATTTGGAAGGTGAGAGGGTCTATGGGGCCCAGACATGAGCAAAAAGAAGTATTAAAAGGTGTGTTTATTTTAACGATTGGAGCCATTATTACCAAGATCTTAAGTGCAGTTTACCGGATACCATTCCAAAATATGGTTGGTGACGTTGGCTTTTATATTTACCAGCAAGTATACCCTTTTTACGGACTTGCCCTTGTATTAACCACAAGCGGTTTTCCCGTTATTATCTCCAAACTTTATGCTGAGAAAAAGGGGAATGCTGCCAAGCGCTTGCTTGTCATATCCTTCTTTTTTTTATTTACGGTCGGTCTGCTTGCCTTTATTGGGATGTATGTAGGTTCCGATTGGTTGGCAGAGAAAATGAATGACCCGAATTTAGCCATTTTATTTCGAGCGATTTCGGTTATCTTTTTAATTCTCCCGTTTACGTCTGTGTTGAGAGGGTATTTTCAAGGCGAAGGTGATATGTTACCGACCGCAGTGTCTCAAGTCGCAGAGCAATTCGTTAGGGTACTGACCATTTTAGGCTTGTCGGCCTTATTCATGAGTAAGGGCTATTCTCTATATCTTGTTGGAGGCGGAGCTGCCTTTGGTTCCGTAACCGGTGGCATTGTTGCGGGGCTCTTGTTAGCTTTCTTTTATAGAAGGCGGAAAGCGTCTGCTAAACTCTCAATTGATAAAATAATTCTATCGATTTCGGTTAAGGAAGTATTCGAGGTTGTTAAAACTTTAACCTTTCAAGGCTTTGCAATATGCATAGCAGGGATGCTGTTAATTTTTATACAATTGGCAGACTCCATTAATTTATATACACTGCTTGTATCATCAGGAATGGACTCATTAGCGGCAAAGCAGCTTAAAGGAATTTATGACAGAGGTCAACCATTAATTCAATTAGGAACCATTTTAGCAACTTCCATGTCCCTTTCCTTAGTTCCGTTAATCTCTAGTGAAAAAATGAAGAAAAATAAAGCTAGTTTGATTGACAATATACAAACCGCCCTAAAAATAAGTATTATGGTCGGTGTGGGCGGAGCGGTCGGCTTATTATTTATCATCGAGCCAACAAACATCATGTTATTTGAAAATAGCCAAGGCTCAAATGTTCTTGCCATTATTAGTTTATTAATATTTTTTTCATCTGTTATTATTACCATATCAAGCATCCTTCAAGGGTTAGGGATAAGCATTCTTCCAGCCGCCATTATTTTAGCAGGTTTTTTGATTAAGTTGATTTTCAATATCCCCTTGGTTTTAGAATTTGGAACACTTGGTGCGGCGCTTGCATCTGTTGTCTCAATGCTGATTATTTTAGTTTTATTAAGTGTAAAATTAAAACGAACTGTAAAACAAAGGCTCTTGCCGCAAGGATTTATCATTACGATCAGCTTAGCGACAATGGGGATGGGAAGTAGTTTGCTAGCCTATCTCAAAATAACAGAGATACTTTTTTCGGGAAGCCGATTGTTTGCCGCATTCCAGTCTTTAACGGCCGTGATAATAGGTGGATTCGTTTATTTATTGATTGTTTTAAGAAGTGGGGTTTTTACCGAAAAGGAGCTGTCCTTACTACCTTTTGGCAGTAAGTTAATGGCGTTATTACCAAAAAACAGGGGATGATTATCGTGGTGAAGAAAATTATTGTTCTTGGTCTAGGGGCAGGGGACATATCGCAAATTCCTTTTGGAGTATATAAACAAATGCTTCAAGCTGAGCTTGTTTATTTACGAACAAAAGAGCATCCAGTTATAAAGGATTTGGAACAAGAAGGAGTAAAGTTTGAAGCATTTGATTATATTTATGAAAAATATGATCGTTTCCAGGAAGTATATCAAGAAATTAGTGAAATCTTATTAAATAAGGCGGATTCAGAAACAATTGTTTATGCGGTTCCCGGACATCCTCTTGTTGCGGAGCAAACCGTCCAGCTTTTATTAACAAAGGGATTGGAAAGAGGCATTGAAATTGAAATCGGCGGCGGTCAAAGTTTTATTGATTCAATCTTTCAAGCGCTACGAATTGATCCGATTGATGGCTTCCAATTATTAGATGGGACTGCCTTAACACGTGATTCCATTAATGTCCATCAGCACGTCTTGATCGGTCAAGTTTATGATACATATGTAGCTTCCAATGTGAAACTAACACTAATGGAAAGACTTCCAGACGATTATCCAGTCTATGTTGTCACCGCCGCAGGAAGCAGTGCGGAGCAGTTAGTCGAAATTCCTTTATATGAATTAGACCGTGTTGTTAAGGTGAATAATTTAACATCGGTCTATGTCCCTCCAGTTCGTGATGAAGCCATTCATTATAAGGATTTTAGTAAGTTTCGTCATGTCATTGCCGAACTTAGAGGGCCGAACGGTTGTCCTTGGGATAAGAAGCAAACCCATAAAAGTCTAAAGAAATATTTAATTGAAGAGGCTTATGAGTTAATTGAGGCTATTAACAATGATGATATTGATCATATGATTGAAGAATTGGGGGATGTACTGCTCCAAGTTATGCTTCATGCCCAAATTGGCGAAGATGAAGGTTATTTTTCAATCGAAGATGTTATTGAGGGAATTACGTCAAAGATGATCCGAAGACACCCGCACGTTTTTGGCACGGTAGAGGTAAACGGTGTTGAAGATGTATTAACCAACTGGGAGGAAATCAAGAGCCAAGAAAAATCGATAGAAAAGGAAACTTCATTATTGGATAAGGTTGGAATGGCACAGCCTTCGCTTATTAGAGCATATGAGCTACAAAAGGAAGCGGCTAAGGTTGGTTTTGATTGGAAGGAAGTGGCTCCAGTTTGGGAAAAGGTAAAAGAGGAGCTTCAGGAATTTGAAAGTGAAATAGACAAGGATGCCCAAAATGAAAAGGCTATGAAGGAGTTTGGCGACCTTTTATTTGCTTTTGTAAACTTGGCTCGATTTTATAAGATTCATCCGGAAGAAGCTTTGCTTGCCACCAATCAAAAATTTACGGAACGGTTCCATTTTGTTGAAAAGAAGGTTAAAGAGAGTGGCAGAGAATTTCTTTCTCATTCCCTTGATGAGCTCGATCAATACTGGGATGAGGCAAAGAAAAAGGGCATATAGACTAAGGAGAGGAGAATATTCATGCGTTTAGATAAGTATTTGAAAGTATCCCGGTTAATTAAGCGCCGGACCGTTGCCAAAGAAATTTCGGACCAAGGCAGAATTGATATCAATGGTAAACAAGCAAAATCAAGTTCTACTGTTAAGGTTGGTGACGTTCTAACTGTAAAATTTGGCCAAAGAATTGTAACCGTAAAAGTTGAACGAATCCAGGAAACATCTCGTAAAGAAGAAGCGGCAGAAATGTATTCCATCATAAGTGAAGAACGTGTAACAGAGGCCTAGGATTGCCTCTGTTTTTTATGATTGTTCTATTTATCCTCCTCTTTTCATAAACTTGTACAAAAACCAGCACTATGACTGTGAGGGATAAATGGTGAATCAATATTATGATCAAAACGCAAATAAAACAAATCCTCAAGAGCATGATGTCGTTATGAGAGGTAGACGAATTCTTGAAATTACCGGTGTCAAACAAGTGGAAAGCTTTGATAATGAAGAGTTTTTATTAGAAACTGTTATGGGTTTTTTGGCAATAAAGGGTCAAAACTTACAAATGAAAAATCTTGATGTTGACAAAGGGATTGTTTCCATAAAAGGGAAAATATTTGATCTGATTTACTTAGATGAACAGCACGGGGAGAAAGCTAAAGGCTTCTTTAGCAAGTTATTCCGATGACTCTTTCAACTCAATTTGTTACCATGCTGACGATGATCGGCATGGGATCCTTTTTTGGAGCAGCATTTGATACGTACAATCGGTTTTTAAAGCGAGTACATCGCAAGAATTGGATCGTATTTATCAATGATGTTTTATTTTGGTTATTGCAGGGTCTAATTATTTTTTATGTTTTATTTATCGTAAATGAAGGAGAAATGAGATTCTATATTTATATTGCCTTATTGTGCGGATTTGCAGCTTATCAAAGTCTTTTAAAGGGACCTTATTTAAAAACGTTAGAGATGATTATTTCGCTGATTATTTCTATTTGGAAGTTTATTGTTAAACTATTTATGATGCTTGTTTATAAACCATTACTATCTCTTTTTACCTTCATTCTCACGATTTTAATCATGTCTGGACGTGGTCTTTTATCTCTCCTCTTATTTATTTGGAGAACGCTTGTTTGGATTGTGAAGTTGTTGTATAAACCAATAAATATGATATTGTTATTATTTTGGAAACTTTTGCCGAAGGGGATTAAAAAAAACGTCGAGAAGTTATATAATGGAATGGCAGGATTTTTCCGAAAAATAAAGAAATACTTCAGTAACATACTAGCTCATTTTAAAAAACAAAATAAGTAAGGAGGTCTGCGACATTGAGTGCTATCAAAAGAAACGTTGCCAAAATTAAAACGGACTTAACACATCAACACGAACTCGACGAGATCTTTGCTGCGAATAAACGGAAGCGCCTGATTAGAAGGTTATGTTTCTTTTCTGTTCTCGCATTCGTAGCTTCTTATTTTATGATCTCAACGCTCATCTCGCAAGCCTCTTCACTTGAGGAAAAAGAAGAAGAAAAGTCAAAGCTAAAGCAAGAGTTATCAGAATTAAAGAAGGACCAAAGTGCTCTGAAAGAGGAAATTGTAAAGCTCAATGATGATGAGTACATAGCGAAACTTGCGCGGCGCGACTACTGGGTATCGGAAAACAATGAAATTATTTTTAATATCCCAGATGAAAAGAAGAAGGAAAAGGAAAAGGCATCAGAGTAGCGGACTTATTGACACGCTTTTTTTCAATTCTGTATAATATAGAGTAAGTATGATTTTTTATATTTTTAAGGAGGAAAATTTTTTATATGTCAATCGAAGTAGGCAGCAAGTTACAGGGAAAGGTAACAGGCATTACGAATTTCGGAGCGTTTGTGGAGCTGCCAGAGGGTTCAACTGGTCTTGTTCACATTAGTGAGGTGGCAGATAACTATGTTAAGGATATTAATGACCACCTAAAAGTTGGAGACGTTGTCGAAGTAAAAGTAATTAATGTTGAAAAAGATGGAAAGATTGGATTATCCATCAAAAAAGCAAAAGAAAGAGTTGAACAACCTAAGCCTCAGTCACAATCGCATTCAAATTCACATTCTCAGCGCCCACGTCATGGTAGAGCGAACGACCACCGCAATAACAAACCAGAAAACTTTGAAATGAAAATGGCGCGTTTCTTAAAGGATAGCGAAGATCGTCTATCTTCATTAAAGCGTCACACTGAATCTAAACGTGGTGGAAGAGGAGCTAGAAGAGGTTAACTTGTTGCTTATTGCTATTATATAATTTGTCCTTAAAGACAGGTCTTTTACAGACTTGTCTTTTTTGCATTTTTAATGCAAAAGGTCCGTTAAAAATGGCTGTTGATTTCCGCTCCAGGTGCTCGCTTTCCGCGGGGGAGTCCGAGAGCCTCCTCGGCGCAAGCGCCTGTGGGGTCTCCCGTGACACCTTCTCCCGCAGGAGTCTCGCACCTTCCGCTCCAATCAACAGGGTTCTTTAACACTGACAACGCAAAAAAAACGCAAAAGATTTAATCTTTTGCGTTTTTTGGTATGACCCCTACGGGATTCGAACCCGTGTTACCGCCGTGAAAGGGCGGTGTCTTAACCGCTTGACCAAGGGGCCGTGATATAGGTGTAAAAGCTTCAGTTGTTCTACTTGTCCAGCTCCGTTCGCTAGCCCCTCGGGGTCATAAGCCAATCTGTCCAAAAGGTCAAAAAGCGACCTTTCGGCCAGCTCGTCTTATGCCGGTCGTCCCTGGGCGAGCCGTTTTTGCTTTTCTGTATAGCGGCGGAGGGGATCGAACCCCCGACCTTACGGGTATGAACCGTACGCTCTAGCCAGCTGAGCTACACCGCCAAAATTTTAAACACAAAATTTATAATACATAGGAAATAAATTTGTGTCAATCATTTTTTTAAGTAATTTGTCGTTAATTGATTTTTAACTTAAAAACAACATGGAATAAGTCGAACAAATCAAGGAATACAATTTGCAATTGTGACAATATTTTGAAAATTAGTTTTATATAATGGAGGCAAAACATAGCAGGGGAGTGTGGTGAATGGCTAAAGTGGAGCGAAATTTAATTGAGCCAATTGGTGAAGTTAAGTTAAAAAGTCCAAAAATGGAGCTATCAAATGGATTAAATAAAATAAAAACAAACATGGAAACTTTTTTTATAAAAAAGGGCTACATTCTCTTATTGATCGGATTTTTATTGGGACGAGCTCTCATCCTTGCAAAACTTACTCCTTTTAATCTCCCATTTTTTGCAGCTGTTTATTTAATGAAAAGAGATCGAGCTCCATTAGCACTTATCGGTTTAGTTGCAGGGGCAGCTACTTTATCTATTTCTGATGCAGTACTCACATTTGGAAGCACCTGTATGTTTTTAATTGTATATCGATTGATTAATAAATGGATTATTAACGAAATGAAGGTCATTCCGATCATCGTATTTGGAACATTAGCAGTTGGGAATTTACTTCAAGTGTTTATTATTGAACAAGAGATTTCTATTTACGACGGAATAATGGCCGGGGTAGAGGCAGGACTTGGCAGCATTTTGACATTAATTTTTCAACAAAGCATTCCGTTAATCTCAATCAGCAAAAGAAAGCAGCCGTTAAAAACAGAAGAAATTGTCTGTATGATTATTATGCTTGCCTCAATCATGACAGGCACAATTGGCTGGACGATATACAATTTATCTGTAGAACATATTGTTGCAAGATATTTAGTGTTATTATTTTCGTTTGTTGCTGGAGCAACGGTTGGGTCAACGGTAGGGGTAGTAACAGGTCTCATTTTAAGCCTTGCAAATGTTTCGAGCTTTTTTCAAATGAGCCTATTAGCCTTTTCAGGATTATTAGGGGGTCTTTTAAAAGAAGGGAAAAAGATAGGGGTTTCAATCGGGTTATTAATTGCCACCGTTTTAGTAGGAATGTATGGCGAAGGAGGCGGTATCTTATCTAAAACGGTGTTAGAAACTGTAGCAGCCATTCTAGTGTTTTTAATTACACCGAAAGGACTAACGACTAAACTTGCAAAACATATTCCCGGTACATCTGAGTATGCGGCTGAGCAGCAGCAGTATATGCGGAAAATGCGAGACGTTACTGCGCACAAGGTAGCTCAATTTTCAAATGTTTTTCAGGCATTATCTAATAGCTTTAAGGTCAATGATCAGGATAACGAGAGATTTGATGACGATGGCAGGGAGATTGATTTCTTTTTAAGTAATGTTACAGAAAAAACATGCCAAACATGCTTTAAAAAAGACTACTGCTGGACAAGAAACTTTAATACAACCTATGACTATATGAGAGAAATTATGCAAGAAATGGATCGGAATGATGGTGTTATTTCACAAAAGATTTTACGGGACTGGGAAAAGCATTGTACCCGTTCCAATAAGGTCATTGATTCAATTGGGCAGGAGTTAACTTATTTTCAAGCGAACCAAAAATTAAAAAAACAAGTTCAAGAGAGCAGAAGATTAGTAGCGGAACAGCTATTAGGTGTTTCAGAGGTAATGGAAAACTTTGCAACCGAAATCCAGCGTGAACGGGAAAATCATCACAGACAGGAGGAACAAATCCTAGAGGCTCTTCAAGAGTTTGGCATTCAGATTGAACAGGTAGAAATCTATAGTTTATTAAAGGGAAATGTGGATATTGATATGACCATTCCTTACTGTAATGGTCATGGGGAATGTGAAAAACTGATTGCCCCAATGTTATCAGATATTCTCGGTGAAACGATTGTGGTCAATTCTGAGGAGTGTTCCAGCTTTCCAAATGGTTTTTGCCAAGTGACATTTGGATCTGCCAAAGCTTTCGTTGTTGAAACAGGTGTTTCACATGCTGCAAAGGATGGAGGGTTAGTTTCAGGAGATAGTTATTCTACGATCGAGCTTGGTTTAGGGAAATATGCAATTGCTATTAGTGATGGGATGGGAAATGGGGAGCGGGCCCACTATGAAAGCATGGAAACCCTCAGTCTCTTACAAAAAATATTGCAATCCGGAATTGAAGAAAAGGTAGCGATAAAATCAGTCAATTCAGTGTTATCACTCCGAACAAATGATGAGGTTTTCTCCACTTTGGATTTGGCGATGATCGATCTGCAAAATGCGTCAGCCAAGTTTTTAAAAATAAGCTCCACCCCAAGTTTCATTAAAAGAGGAAAGAAAATCATGAAAATTCAAGCCAGTAATTTACCGATGGGGATTTTTCAAGATTTTGATGTTGATGTTGTCGGGGAACAGTTAAAAGCTGGAGATTTGCTGATCATGATGAGCGATGGAGTTTTTGAGGGTCCGAAGCATGTTGAAAATTATGATTTATGGATGAAAAGGAAGATTCAAGAGCTGCAAACGGATGATCCGCAACAAATAGCTGATTTAATTATCGAGGAAGTGATCCGCTCAAGAGGAGGTTCCATTGATGATGATATGACCATCGTCGTTTCAAAAATAAAGCACAATACCCCCAAATGGGCATCGATTCCTGTCCAAAAGCGTAAAAAAGCATAACGCATAGTATGTCCCGGCACACAGTTCATTATGTATAAATTCTCTCCAATAAGGCGAAGCTTGTTGATAATAGTAAATTTGTTGGAGGGGAAACAATGAAGACAGGGACATTACGGCAAATTCTTTTGATTACAGATGGATGCTCCAATCAAGGTGAGGATCCAATTGCCATGGCGACGCTTGCTTATGAGCAAGGAATTTCGATTAATGTTATAGGAGTCATGGATCAAGACATTATTGATGAAAAGGGCTTGAAGGAAATTGAAGAAATTGCGATGGCAGGAAAAGGTGTAAGCCAGGTTGTTTATGCAACACAATTATCACAAACAGTCCAAATGGTGACAAGAAAAGCGATGACACAGACGCTCCAAGGGTTAGTGAACAAGGAACTCCAACAAATTCTCGGCGGTTCAAAAACAGTCGAAGATCTCCCTCCGGAAAAAAGGGGAGAAGTGATGGAGGTAGTAGATGAATTAGGGGAGACTGCTCAGCTGGAGGTATTAATTTTAGTTGATACAAGTGCAAGTATGAAGCAAAAGCTCCCCACTGTAAAAGAGGCTCTGTTAGACCTGTCATTAAGTTTAAATGCAAGGTCTGGAGATAACCGTTTTGCAGTTTTCGTATTTCCCGGGAAAAAGAATGATGTCGAAAAACTGTTGGATTGGACGCCAAATCTCCAATCTTTAACGACGATCTTTTCAAAGCTGTCAACAGGAGGAATAACCCCAACTGGACCGGCCATTCGTGAAGCGTTAACCTATTTTAACAAAAAACGTTCATTAAGGAGTTTGCTATCTCGTGATGATGAATCATTCTTTGAAGAGTCAGTGTAAAGTAAGCCCTGGGACGGTTATCGAAGGAAAATGGCACCGCAATCGATATACCATTATTAAAGAACTGGGGTTTGGTGCTAATGGAATTGTTTACTTAGCACAAACGAATCATCAACGAGTAGCGTTAAAAATGAGTGATAATGGTATGTCGATAACCTCAGAGGTTAATGTGCTAAAATCCTTTGCTAAGGTCCAGGGTTCATCCCTTGGGCCTTCTTTACTTGATGTCGATGATTGGGTTAGAAGGACCGGTAATGTTTCGTTTTATGCAATGGAATATATTGAGGGACCTGATTTATTAAATTTTATTCAAAAAAACGGACATGAATGGACAAAGGTTTTAATTCTTCAATTATTATCCGATTTAGAGAAGCTCCATCAAAATGGCTGGGTGTTCGGTGATTTAAAACCGGAAAATTTGATTGTTACCGGTCCACCTCCCCGGATCCGCTGTATCGATGTAGGCGGTACAACCATACAAGGAAGAGCGATAAAGGAGTTTACAGAGTTCTTTGATCGAGGCTATTGGGGATTAGGGAGCCGAAGAGCAGACCCAAGCTATGATTTATTTGCCGTTGCGATGATCATCATTAACACCGTATATCCTAAGCGTGTTAATAAAACGAATGGCGGCTTGCATCAGTTAAAAAATTTAATTGATCAAAAAAGAGAATTGAAAAAAATCGAGGGGATTTTACTTCATGCCCTGCAGGGTACTTATTCCTCAGCAGGACAAATGCGAAGGGAAATGCTCAATGCCTTAAACCAGACTTCACAAAAGGCTCAACCTACAAAAAGTAGAGCGAGCCATATTAAGGGAAGCAGAAGTCAAAATACAAAACGAAAGAAACATAATGGCATGATTGAAACGGTCATTATTACATCGGTCATTTTATTGTTATATACATTTTATGTTTTTGGACAACTTTTATAGATAAAAAAATTTTTGAAACCTTTAAGGACAACGTACGTATTAATTATGAAATAAAGCAGAAAAATATTTCTTTATTTGATGGCTTTGTTTTGTAACATACATGATAAAAATGATAAGCTTTTAATAATCATTTATATTTGAGGAAGATTAACATGTTAGAAAACAAGGTGGACTCTTTTCTCCATCACCATGGTTTAAATATAAAAAACAAAGGAGTGGTTGTAGGAGTTTCCGGTGGGCCAGATTCTTTAGCTCTTCTTCACTATCTTTTGAAACGACGTGAAAAGTGGAACATATCAATTGTTGCAGCTCATGTAGATCATATGTTTCGCGGGCAAGAATCTATGAATGAAGCAAAGTTTGTAGAGGAATTTTGTATTCTAAACAATATTCCTTGTGAAGTAAAACAAATAAATGTCCCAGAGATCATATCGGAGACAAAGAAAAACCCTCAGGTTGCAGCACGGGAATGCAGATATGAGTTTTTTAAGGAAGTAATGGAATCCTACCAGTGCTCTTATCTTGCATTAGGTCACCATGGAGATGACCAGATCGAAACCGTTTTAATGAGATTAACACGAGGAAGTACAGGAATGGCGAGAGCTGGTATCTTGTTTAAACGCAACTTTTCTAGAGGCTTGCTAATTCGACCGTTTCTATGTTTGACCAAGCAGGAAATCGAAAACTATTGTGATCAAAATCAATTAGAGCCCCGTCGAGACCCTAGTAATGAAAAGGATGCTTATAGTAGAAATCGCTTTAGAAAAAATATACTTCCTCATTTAAAAGCAGAAAATATTCAGGTCCATAATCATTTTCAAAGATTTAGCGAAGAATTGCAAAATGACGAGGAATTTCTGCAGGAATTAACTGTCCAAAAAATGAATACAGTAATGAGGAAAGAAAAAGATAAAATATCTGTTGACATTAAAACCTTTTCAACAATGCCAATGCCTTTACAACGGAGAGGGATTCAACTAATATTAAAATATCTTTATCAAGAAAGATTAGCGTTTCTTTCTTCCATACATACTGATCAGTTATTTTCCTTAATTTATAATCCTCAACCTTCAGGAATGCTTGATTTTCCGTTTGGATTAAAGATTATTCGTTCGTATGAAAATTGTTATTTTCAATTTCATCAGAATGAAGAAGTACCCTATCGGTTTGAACTAAGGAAACCTGGAACAGTTTCGCTTCCAAATGGGGAAAAGGTATCACTGGAATATACCGAAAACGGTCCGGCAAAAACGGGCAAAAACGAGTTCACATTGGATATTAACGATATCTCGTTGCCACTGATCATTCGATCTAGAAAAAGTGGCGATCGCATGAGTATAAAAGGAATGATTGGTACAAAAAAGATAAAAGATATCTTTATTGACCAAAAGGTTCCGATTCATGAACGAAATCAATGGCCGATTATAACGGATAGCGCAGACAATATTCTTTGGATACCAGGAATTAAAAAATCGAACTATGAAGTGAAGGGAAATACAAATTCTAGCTATATTCAATTAACTTATAAAAGCAATGATTCTTCTAGGGGGCAACAAGTAATGAAAAGGGATATTGAAAAAGTTTTAATAACAGAGGAAGAAATACAAGACAAAATTAAAGTTCTTGCAAACCAGTTAACCGAAGATTATCAAGACAAATTCCCATTAGCGATTGGCGTATTAAAAGGGGCCATGCCATTTATGGGAGACCTGTTAAAAAGAGTGGATACGTACCTTGAAATGGATTTTATGGATGTTTCAAGCTATGGAAATTCAACTGTCTCTTCAGGAGAAGTAAAGATTTTAAAGGATTTAGATACTTCTGTTGAAGGTCGTAATATTCTCATCATTGAAGATATTATTGATAGTGGGCTTACTCTTAGTTATCTCGTCGAGCTTTTCCGTTATCGAAAAGCAAAATCCATCAAGATCGTGACATTACTTGATAAGCCATCTGGACGTAAAGCAGATATTCAAGCAGATTATGTAGGCTTTATCGTTCCTGATGCATTTGTGGTTGGTTATGGTCTTGACTATGCAGAAAAGTACCGGAACCTTCCATATATTGGGGTTTTGAAACCTGAGGTATACAGCAATAACTAATAAGTGAATGATAATTAGCAGATATAATGTGTTTGACCAAGTTTGGTCAACCGTTTATCTCTAGGGGTTATTCCTTGTATAGGTGGATTTTTTTATGATACTATTTAAGATAGTTTTTTTAGTAGGGAGGAGGTAAGGGATGAATCGGATCTTCCGTAATACCATCTTTTATTTATTGATATTTTTAGTCATTATTGGCGTAGTTAGCTTTTTTAACGGCAATAACGAGCCAACCGAGAATATATCTTACGATAAGTTTATTCAATACTTGGAATCTGGTCAGGTAGAGGAACTTACCTTACAGCCGGAACGTGGCGTTTTTCAAGTTCGTGGAAAACTTGAGAATTATGAAGAAGGTAAGCAGTTTTTAACCTATGTATGGAATAGTGAAGAATCACTTTCTCAAATCCAAAAAGCGGCAGCCAAAGCAAAAGTAGATGTACTGCCAGCTAAGGAAACAAGTGGATGGGTCACTTTCTTTACTTCAATTATTCCGTTTATCATTATCTTTATCCTATTCTTCTTCTTATTAAACCAAGCTCAAGGCGGCGGCAGCCGAGTTATGAACTTCGGGAAAAGTAAAGCCAAGCTTTACAATGATGAGAAGAAAAAGGTCCGCTTTAAAGATGTAGCCGGAGCGGATGAGGAAAAACAAGAGCTAGTTGAAGTAGTAGAATTTTTAAAGGATCCGCGTAAATTTGCTGAATTAGGTGCCCGAATTCCAAAAGGGGTACTTTTAGTTGGTCCTCCAGGAACAGGTAAAACTTTATTAGCGCGTGCAGTTGCTGGTGAGGCTGGAGTTCCTTTCTTCTCAATTAGTGGTTCTGACTTTGTTGAGATGTTCGTAGGGGTCGGTGCTTCCCGTGTTCGTGACTTATTTGAAACGGCAAAGAAGAACTCTCCATGTATTATCTTTATCGATGAAATTGATGCAGTAGGACGTCAACGTGGTGCAGGACTCGGCGGTGGACATGATGAGCGGGAACAGACACTTAACCAATTATTAGTTGAGATGGATGGCTTCGGAGCAAACGAAGGAATTATTATTATTGCTGCAACCAACCGTCCTGATATTTTAGATCCGGCATTACTTCGCCCAGGTCGTTTTGACAGACAAATTACAGTAGATCGTCCAGATGTTAATGGGCGTGAAGCAGTGTTAAAGGTTCATGCGCGTAATAAACCGCTTGATGAAACAGTTAACCTTAGAGCAATTGCTCAGCGAACTCCAGGGTTTTCAGGTGCAGATTTGGAAAACCTGTTAAATGAAGCGGCACTTATTGCTGCAAGACGTAACAAGAAAAAAGTCGATATGCTTGATATTGACGAGGCAACCGATCGCGTTATTGCTGGTCCTGCGAAAAAGAGCCGAGTTATTTCAGAGAAAGAACGAAATATTGTGGCTTTCCATGAAGCGGGTCATACAGTAATTGGGCTTATCCTAGATGAAGCAGATATGGTTCACAAAGTTACCATTGTTCCTCGCGGTCAAGCTGGCGGTTACGCTGTAATGCTTCCAAAGGAAGATCGTTATTTCATGACGAAGCCAGAATTATTGGATAAAATTGTTGGCTTACTTGGTGGTCGTGTTGCAGAAGAAATCGTGTTTGGTGATGTAAGTACTGGCGCCCACAATGATTTCCAACGTGCAACTGGTATAGCTAGAAAGATGATCACTGAGTATGGAATGAGTGACAAACTTGGACCAATGCAATTTGGCCAAGCTCAAGGACAAGTTTTTCTAGGCAGAGATATCCATAATGAGCAGAATTATTCAGATGCGATCGCTTATGAAATTGACTTAGAAATGCAGCGTTTCATAAAAGAATGCTATGAAAAAGCTAGAAAGATTTTAACAGAAAATCGCGACTTGCTTAATTTAATTGCTAAAACATTATTGGAAGTTGAAACACTTGATGCCGAACAAATTAAACACTTGATGGACCATGGTACACTTCCTGAACGTAAAAGCAACAGTATAAATGGTGTGGAAAATAAGGGACTTGAAGATGTGAAGGTAAACATTGCTTCAAAGAAGGACGATGTTACTGAAACAAATTTAGATGCCGACTCTAATCATCAAGATAAGGAAGAAGGTCCTAAATAAAAAAGGTGCTCTTAATGAGCGCCTTTTTTTATACATTATGATATGATGCAAAATAGAAAAATAAAAAAATAAAATAATAAAAAATAAAAAAATGTAAAGTGGTGAGTACGGTGATTTTTGTTTTTGACGTCGGCAATACAAATATCGTCCTTGGTGTTTATGACAATGAAGAACTAAAGCACCATTGGAGAATCGAAACCAATCGCAATAAAACGGAAGATGAATACGGAATGATGATCAAAGAATTGTTTGATCACGTTCATCTTTCTTTTTCAGAAATTAATGGAATTATTATTTCATCGGTTGTTCCTCCAATTATGTTTGCACTTGAACGGATGTGTAATAAATATTTTCATGTGAAGCCGTTAGTTGTTGGACCAGGAATTAAAACAGGGCTAAACATAAAGTATGAAAACCCGCGTGAGGTCGGCGCTGACCGAATTGTGAATGCTGTTGCGGCTATACATGAATATGGAAGTCCATTAATTATTGTTGATTTTGGAACAGCGACTACATATTGTTATATCGACGAACATAATCAATATATGGGTGGTGCAATTGCACCGGGAATCGGTATCTCAACGGAAGCTTTATATTCCAGAGCTGCGAAGCTTCCAAGAATTGAAATCGTCCGTCCCGATGATATTATTGGGAAAAATACCGTTTCCGCTATGCAAGCGGGTATTTTGTTCGGTTATGTCGGTCAGGTAGAAGGAATCGTTCAAAGGATGAAAGCACAGAGTAACGTTAAACCAACTGTCGTTGCTACAGGTGGATTGGCTACTTTAATTGCTGAAGAATCAACCTGTATCGATATTGTCGACCCGTTCTTAACATTAAAGGGACTAAAACTAATTTATAGACGAAATATGGAAAACATAAAGAAATAAACTAGCATCATGAAAGGAGCAAAGGGATGAACGATTACTTAGTAAAAGCATTAGCCTTTGATGGGCATGTAAGAGCATATGCTGTGCGAAGCACTGAAACTGTCAGTGAAGCACAACGGCGTCACAATACATGGCCGATTGCATCAGCGGCTTTAGGGCGGACATTGTCTGTTGGAGCGATGATGGGGGCAATGCTAAAAGATGACGCCAAACTCACCATAAAGATTGAAGGCGGCGGGCCAATCGGTCCAATCCTAGTGGATAGTAATACAAAGGGTGAAGTACGCGGCTATGTTACCAATCCTCAAATCCATTTTGAAAATAATGCGCAAGGAAAATTAAATGTTGGGAAAGCGGTTGGGACATCAGGGACATTGACGATTGTAAAAGACCTTGGACTCCGAGACTTTTTCTCAGGGCAAGTCCCCCTCGTTTCTGGTGAATTAGGGGAAGATTTTACGTATTATTTTGCATCCTCTGAACAAGTACCATCATCAGTAGGGGTAGGGGTCCTAGTTAATCCGGATAACTCGATTTTAGCCGCTGGTGGATTTATCATTCAATTAATGCCCAATACAGATGAACTAACGATTTCAAAAATTGAACAAAGCTTGGCAAAAATTCCACCGGTATCTAGCCTAATTGAAAAAGGCTTAAATCCAGAGGAATTACTGGAGGCAGTATTGGGGAAAGGAAATGTTAAATTTCTTGAGACAATGCCAGTCTCGTTTACATGCAACTGTGAAAAAGGTCGATTTGCTTCAGCTATTATTGGTTTAGGGAAATCTGAAATAAAAGATATGATCGATGAGGATGGGCAAGCAGAGGTACATTGCCACTTCTGCAATGAATATTATCATTTCTCGAAGGAAGAGTTAGAAGCATTATATAAAGAAGCTCAATAAGGGAGAAACTTTGGAGGAAGGCAAGTGAAAAAAAAGCACCTCGTGTTAATCATTGTAGGGCTCATTATCCTGTACGTTGTAACCGTATCAGTTTTACTGTTAAAACCGCAAAATAACGGCGAATCGGTGGCAACGATTGGAGACGATTCGATTTCACGCCAGGAATGGCTGAATGAAATGGAAGCAATATATGGAGAAAGTACATTAAAAGATTTAATTGATCAAAAGGTCATTGAACAAATGGCCAAAAAGTATGATATTAAAGTAAATGATAAAGAAATTGACCGCGAATTAAGAATGTTAAAAACCTCTGCGTATTCTCAAGGGCAGTATCAAAATGAAGAAAAACTTAAGCAACAAATTAAATTTAGCCTTCTTTTAGAAGAACTTCTTACGAAGGACGCAGTCATTTCAAACAAAGAAATTGAAAAATATTATCAACAAAACAAAGGTTTATTTACTATTCCCACTTCTTATCATTTATCACAAATCATTGTTGATACAAAAAAAGAAGCAGAGCAGACTATTGATGAATTAAAGCAGGGCTCAAGCTTTTCCGTTTTGGCAATGGAACGATCGATTGATGAATTTTCGGCTAATCAAGGTGGAGATATCGGCTTCGTTAATGAAGAAGAGGAGAGTGTATCTCCCGAAGTATTAATGCAGATAAAACAATTAAAAAAAGATGGCTGGACTAAGCCGATTAAAGTCGCCGACGGTTATGCTATTTTTTTACTGCATGAGCGAGTACCTGAAAAAAAATACTCTTATAAGGATGTAAAGAACCAAATTCGCCGCCAACTGGCACTTGAACAAATGGATATCCCTGTAACGGCGGATATTTTTTGGAATGAAGCAGACGTAGAATGGTTTTATGGCAACAAAAAGGATTAAGGCAAATTGGTAGGGTATTGTTACAGGGGAACAACTACCCTTTTTTTCATTTTAGTTCCCCAAAGTTTTATTAGATTAAAAAATTATCGTGAATATTTTAATTTTTTTTGCAAAAGGATTGACATATCCTTAGTGAGTTGATAGGATTTTATTAAACCTATAAAATTACTCGGATTAAGAGGTGGAGAAAATGGTACGTGTTGCAAATTCTGTTGCAGACTTAGTTGGACAAACACCAATCGTAAAATTAAATCGTTTAGTTGATGAAAACAGCGCAGATGTTTACTTAAAGTTAGAATACATGAACCCTGGGAGCAGTGTTAAAGACCGTATTGCTCTTGCTATGATTGAAGCCGCGGAAGAAGCAGGTACTTTAAAACAAGGCGATACAATCATCGAGCCTACTAGCGGAAATACTGGGATTGGATTAGCGATGATTGCCGCAGCGAAGGGTTATAAGGCAATTCTTGTTATGCCGGAAACAATGAGTTTAGAGCGCCGTAACCTACTTCGGGCTTACGGAGCTGACTTAGTTTTAACTCCTGGACCAGAAGGTATGGGTGGTGCAATTCGTAAAGCTGAGGAGCTTGCTAAAGAGAACGGATATTTTGTTCCTCAACAATTCAAAAATCTTGCGAACCCTGAAGTTCACAGAAGAACGACTGGGAAAGAAATTGTCGAGCAAATGGGCGATCAATTAGATGCGTTTATTGCAGGTATTGGTACTGGTGGAACGATTACTGGTGCAGGTCAAGTGCTTCGCGAAAAATATGCGGACATTAAAATCTATGCAGTAGAGCCTGCTGATTCACCTGTATTATCAGGTGGAAAACCTGGGCCGCATAAGATTCAAGGTATTGGCGCAGGATTCGTTCCTGATATCCTCGATACACATGTATACGAAGAAATTATTAAAGTAACCAATGATCAAGCATTTGAATATGCTCGTCGTGCAGGAAAAGAAGAAGGAATTCTCGGTGGTATTTCTTCAGGCGCAGCGATTTACGCTGCTTTACAAGTTGCAAAGCAGCTTGGTAAAGGCAAAAAAGTTTTAGCGATCATCCCTAGCAATGGCGAACGTTACTTAAGTACACCACTTTATCAATTTGAAGATTAAAAATCAGTAAAAAAACAACAGCTTACGCGCTGTTGTTTTTTTATTGAGAAAAGAGCGGGTCTAAATTCTGATATTTTATAAAAACTATATTATAATGGCTATGATATAAAATGCACCATTTAGGGTGAACGAAGAACCGATTGTTGACTATGTTTTTTCTGCTTTTAGGGGGCAATAGAAATGGAAAGAAATCAAAAATATATACTTAAATGTGGTCCTTATTCTCTAAATTATCGACAAAAAACGTTGATAATGGGGATTTTAAACGTTACTCCGGATTCTTTCTCGGATGGAGGAAGTTTTACAAATATAGACGTAGCGGTTCAGCATGCGCTGGAGATGATCCAAAATGGCGCAGATATAATCGATATCGGTGGGGAATCTACCCGTCCAGGGTATCAACCTATTTCCGTTGAAGAAGAATTACAACGTGTGATCCCAATCATCAAAGCACTGCGAAATAACGTTAACGTTCAAGTCCCGATTTCAATAGATACTTATAAAGCTGAGGTTGCCCGGCAAGCAATCCTTGCAGGAGCAAATATTATTAACGATATTTGGGGAGCAAAAGCCGATCCAGATATGGCTAAAGTGGCTGCAGAACTTCAAGTTCCTATTATTTTAATGCATAACCGAAACAACAGAGACTACCAAGATTTTATGCGTGATGTCCTTAATGATCTATTTGAAAGCATTGCTCTTGTTAAACAAGCCGGTGTAAAAGATGACATGATCATTCTTGACCCGGGCATTGGGTTTGCCAGAGATCTAAATGAGAATCTTGAGACGATGCGAAACTTGGACAAGATTGTTTCATTAGGGTATCCTGTTTTATTGGGAACATCTAGGAAATCTATGATTGGTAACGTCTTAAATTTACCAGCAACAGAACGGTTGGAAGGAACGGGGGCCACCGTTTGTTACGGTATACAGAAAGGCTGTCAAATGGTACGAGTTCACGATGTTAAGGAAATGGCCAGAATGGCAAAAATGATGGATGCACTAATGGGAAAGGGGGAGTATAGTGGACAAAATTGAAATTAGCAAAATGGAATTCTATGGTTTTCATGGTGTTTTGTCCGAGGAAACTCGTCTTGGTCAGCGTTTCATCGTCGATTTAACGGTGTATACTGATTTAAAAAAGGCAGGAGAAAGCGATAACCTTCAAGATTCAATTAATTATGCCGAGTTATTTTTCATTTGCAAAAAAATAGTCGAAGGCGAACCATTAAAATTAATTGAGGCAGTTGCTGAAAGAATAGCTTCTAACGTTCTTTCGTCCTATAAATCAATTCAAGAGTGCAAAGTAAAGGTGATCAAGCCCGATCCGCCGATTCCGGGTCATTACCAGCATGTCGCGGTGGAAATAAAAAGGAGTAGATAACTTTGGGGAGAAATACAGCTTATTTAGCATTAGGTTCAAACCTAGGTGATCGTTTTCAAAATCTGAAAAATGCCGTTCAGATGCTAAATAATGAACACGCCATTGAAGTGGTAAATGCTTCTTCTATTTATGAAACCGATCCAGTTGGATATGAGAATCAAGATCCATTTTTAAATATGGTTGTTCAAGTAGTTACTGGACTTTCGCCGGAAGACCTGTTAAAGTTGTGTTTAAAAATTGAAAATGAGCTTGGCAGAATCAGGGAAATTATGTGGGGGCCAAGAACATTAGACCTTGACATTTTAATGTATAATCAAGAAAATATTGAAACAGAAGACTTAATAGTTCCTCATCCTCGGATGCATCAAAGAGCATTTGTATTAATACCTCTATTAGAAGTAGACCACCACATTCACGTACCGAAGATTGAGAAACCTATGAAATTATGGGTGGAAAATCTGCCTGATAAAAAAGGAGTACGGATATGGAAGCGGAAAAATGGGGAAGACGTATTCGCGCTTTTCGAAAGCTAAAAGGATTTACACAAGAAAATTTTGCCAAAAAGGTGGGTGTATCTGTTTCGATACTCGGAGAAATTGAAAGAGGAAACAGAGTACCAACTCATGAATTTCTTGAGGAGGTAGCGGCCATCTTACAAATTGACGTGGAAGAACTAATTCCACCAGATGAAATTGAATAAATGCCGGCATACAATGAAATAGCCGATTAGCATATTTCTGTTAGCACCTTAGAAGAAGGAGGTAACGTATTTGTTGAAAATAGGAAACATCGAGATGAAAAACCCGGTAGTACTAGCACCAATGGCGGGAGTTTGTAATGCTGCTTTTCGGCTTACAGTTAAAGAATTCGGTGCAGGACTCGTATGTGCAGAAATGGTTAGTGACAAAGGGATCGTCTATAAAAATGAAAAAACGATGAGTATGCTCTATATTGATGACGAGGAGAAGCCATTAAGCCTGCAAATTTTTGGTGGAGAAAAGAAAACATTAGTTGAGGCAGCCCAGTTTGTTGATAAAAACACGAATGCTGATATTATCGACATTAATATGGGCTGCCCAGTTCCGAAAATCACTAAGGTTGATGCAGGAGCAAAGTGGCTTCTCGATCCAGAAAAGATTTACGAAATGGTAGCGGCTGTCGTTGATGCAGTCGATAAACCCGTTACGGTTAAAATGCGGATGGGCTGGGATCCGGATCATATTTATGCGGTTCAAAACGCCCAGGCTGTTGAACGAGCTGGAGGTCAAGCTGTAGCTCTTCACGGGCGAACTCGTTATCAAATGTATGAGGGAAAAGCGGATTGGGATATTATTCGTCAAGTTAAAGAAGCTGTAAATATTCCAATCATCGGCAACGGGGATATTGCTACACCTCAGGATGCAAAACAAATGCTGGACCAAACTGGTTGTGATGGAGTCATGATCGGTCGTGCTGCATTAGGAAATCCATGGATGATTTACCGTACTGTTAAATACCTTGAAACAGGTGAGTTAATTGGTGAGCCGTCCGCACAAGAAAAAATTGATGTGTGTATGCTTCATCTAGATCGTTTGATTTCCTTGAAGAATGAGAATATTGCAGTTCGTGAAATGAGAAAGCACGCAGCATGGTATCTTAAAGGGATTAAAGGCAATGCTAAAGTTCGAAATGCCATCAATGAATGCAATACAAGAGCAGAGCTTGCTGCGTTACTATACAGCTTGGTAGAAGATGTTGAAGAAATAGAACAACTTGCTTCGAAAGTTGGATAAGTTTGACTTTATCAGTATCTTTTTCTATAATACCCTTGTTATTGAAATAAACTGCCAGTATCGAACTGGCAGTTTATTTTATATGTAAAAATCTTTTTTGATGTCTGAACAGGTAAGATTGTGTAAAATAATATAGTATGCATTAAAATGGAATACGTTAAAATGCCCTTTGGCTGATATAAAAGTTTTTTTAATAAATGGAGTGATCATATGAGTCAGGAAGAATTAAACGACCAACTTAGAGTTCGGCGAGAAAAAATGAGCAGCATGCGCGAAAAAGGAATAGATCCATTTGGTAAACGATTTGAGCGTTCAACAAATACGCAAGAACTAATTAATCAATATGGAGAACTCGAAAAGGAAGAATTAGAACAACAAAACTTGTCTGTTACCCTAGCCGGTCGGATCATGACTAAGCGTGGAAAAGGGAAGGCTGGATTTGCTCATATTCAAGATTTAACAGGGCAAATTCAATTATATGTTCGAAGTGATGCTGTCGGTGAAGAACAGTATGAGTTATTTGATACTGCTGATTTAGGTGATATTGTTGGTGTTACGGGTACATTGTTTAAAACAAAAGTGGGAGAGTTGTCCGTTAAGGTTCAAGATTTCACCTTATTAACAAAGGCTCTACGCCCGTTGCCTGATAAATTCCACGGGTTAAAGGATATTGAGCAAAGGTATCGCCAACGTTATTTAGATTTGATTATGAGTCCGGAAAGTAAGAATACATTTATCACTAGATCGCTAATTATCCAATCGATGCGCCGTTATTTAGACAGCCATGGGTATTTGGAAGTTGAAACACCAATGATGCATGCGATTGCCGGTGGGGCTTCAGCACGTCCTTTCATTACACACCACAATGCACTTGATATGCCATTGTTTATGCGAATTGCTATTGAACTTCATTTAAAGCGTCTGATTGTCGGTGGACTTGAGAAGGTTTATGAAATTGGTCGTGTCTTCCGTAATGAAGGTGTATCGACGCGTCATAATCCAGAATTTACGATGATTGAACTGTATGAAGCATATGCAGATTACCGTGATATCATGTCCCTTACAGAAAATCTTATCGCTCATATTGCACAGGATGTGCTTGGAACGACAACCATTCAATATGGTGAGTATCAGGTAGAGTTAAAACCTGAGTGGAAACGAGTTCATATGGTAGATTCTATTAAAGAAGTAACAGGAGCGGATTTCTGGAAGGAAATGAGCACTGAAGAAGCGCGTCAACTTGCAAAAGAACACGGTGTTGAAATTAATGAGCATATGACGTATGGTCATATCGTTAATGAATTTTTCGAACAAAAGGTTGAAGAAACACTGATTCAGCCGACTTTTATATACGGTCACCCAGTGGAAATTTCTCCACTTGCGAAGAAAAATGATGAAGACCCAAGATTTACAGATCGTTTTGAATTATTTATTGTTGCACGTGAGCATGCAAATGCGTTTACAGAGCTAAACGATCCTATTGATCAAAGAGAGCGATTTGAGGCTCAATTAAAAGAACGTGAACAAGGAAACGATGAAGCACATCAAATGGATGATGATTTTGTTGAGGCATTAGAGTATGGAATGCCGCCAACAGGAGGATTAGGTATCGGGATTGATCGCCTAGTTATGCTGTTAACGAATTCTCCATCGATCCGAGACGTACTATTATTCCCACTCATGCGTCATCGTTAATAATCAACAAAGCAGGCCAATGGCCTGCTTTGTTTTTATATATAAAGCTTTATTATATTAGAGAAGATGTTTCTTAATGATCCTATGGACAATTATTTAATTCCACGGGAATTTAAAAAAACTAGAAAAATGTATTGCATCAAATTAATATTGGTGGTATATTATTATCTGTTGCCCCGCTGGTGCAACGAACTTGAAAAAAAGATTTTTAAAAAAGATTGACGCAACATTAACAATCTGTTAATATTAAAAAGTTCGCTTCTGGCGAGTGATAAAAATTGCTCTTTGAAAACTAAACAAACAAACGTCAACAATAATATTTTATAGTG
>NZ_JBKFGH010000046.1:0-230 GCF_051233475.1 Neobacillus terrisolis
CTGATACTAATCGATCGAGGACTTAACCAAATTAAGTTCTAGGTGAACTCGTTTTACAACTTCTTCTTCATTATCTAGTTTTGAGGGAATGAAATTCCCTAATTTAATAAAAGTCTGGTGGCGATAGCGAGAAGGTCACACCCGTTCCCATACCGAACACGGAAGTTAAGCTTCTCAGCGCCGATGGTAGTTGGGGGCTCTCCCCCTGTGAGAGTAGGACGCTGCCGGGC
>NZ_JBKFGH010000047.1:0-35937 GCF_051233475.1 Neobacillus terrisolis
TAATTTAATAAAAGTCTGGTGGCGATAGCGAGAAGGTCACACCCGTTCCCATACCGAACACGGAAGTTAAGCTTCTCAGCGCCGATGGTAGTTGGGGGCTCTCCCCCTGTGAGAGTAGGACGCTGCCGGGCTGTTATTTAATATTTTTTTATCGACGCGGGGTGGAGCAGCCCGGTAGCTCGTCGGGCTCATAACCCGAAGGTCGCAGGTTCAAATCCTGCCCCCGCAATAATCCATTAAAAAGCGAAACGTTGTTTCGCTTTTTTCATTGTGATTGGATCATTTCTAGTCAAGAAAATTGTATTGATTTTGCTCATAGTACTAAAATCATGTAAACTACAAATAGAACATTTTTCCTTAGGAGAAATCCTAAGGTTTTTTTATACATACCTTATTGGTTACAGTTTTGGCTTAGGTTATTGGTTAAAGTTTTCGCAAAGGTTATCGGTGAAATTGCACCCAATAGCCCTAATGAGTAATCGAGCAGAACACTCGGCACTTCAATCATGATTGGACAATGAAAGTTATAAGAAATTAAAATAAAGGTGATAAATGGTATGAGTAGATATCAATTTATATCAAATGAACCGCAGCAAACTTTAGCTTTTGCCAAGCGACTTGCTGAGAGGCTCCAGCCTGGCGATGTGATTGCCCTTGAAGGAGATTTAGGTGCAGGGAAAACAACATTTACAAAGGGACTGGCAGAAGGGTTAGGGATTAACAAAACGGTTAATAGTCCTACTTTTACAATTATTAAAGAATACCAAGGTCGGTTACCGCTTTATCATATGGATGTTTATCGGGTCCAGGATTCATATGAAGACCTTGGTTTTGATGAATATTTTGAAGGTAACGGGGTAACTGTGGTGGAATGGGCTCATTTAATTAAGGAACAGCTGCCAAAGAACCTGCTGACAATATACTTATATCACGAAGATGAACAAGCCCGGAAACTGGTATTAGAACCGCAAGGAACACGATATGAGGAACTATGTAAGGAGATTTTTTAATGAGGGTATTAGCAATTGATACTTCTAATTATGTATTGGGAATTGCATTGATTGATGAAGAAAAAGTAATTGGAGAACACATTACAAATGTAAAAGTTAATCATTCTGTTCGGGTAATGCCGGCGATTGAACAATTAATGAAGGAATGTGGGGTAGTTCCTGCTGACTTAACAAAAATTGTTGTAGCGAAAGGGCCTGGTTCATATACAGGTGTTCGAATCGGAGTAACCATTGCGAAAACATTGGCGTGGTCATTGAATATTCCACTAGTTGGGGTTTCAAGTTTAGAAATTATCGCAGCTTCGACAGCACGATATTTTTCGGGTGTTGTTTCACCTTTATTTGATGCAAGACGGGGTCAAGTTTACACAGGTCTATATAAATTCAATGAGGGAAGATTGTCTACGCTCGAAAAGGATCAGTTGATTTTGTCAAAGGATTGGGCAACAGAGTTAAAAAAGCGTTCCGAAACGATTCTTTTTGCAGGAAATGATCTGCCGCTCCATCGTGCTGGTATTGAGGAGATTCTTGGTGAAAAAGCTATTTTTGCCGAAATAACCGAACATAATCCACGTCCAGCTGAGCTTGCCTTGTTAGGCAGAGATTTACCTGGGGAAGATGTTCATTCCTTCGTTCCAAACTATATTAGGCTTGCTGAAGCTGAAGCAAAATGGTTAGAAGCAAAAAAAGAAAAGCATTAGTGTTAAAAAGGGGTAAAAATAATGAACGGATCACTAACTTTTCGCTATATGGAGTTAAAAGATATCGAAGATGTTTTGAAGATTGAGCATGAAAGCTTTGCTGCTCCTTGGAGCCGAGATGCTTTTATTAATGAATTAACACACAATCGGTTTGCAGTTTACATAGTGATTGAAGAGGAAGAACAAGTGATTGGCTATTGTGGGGTATGGGTGATTGTCGATGAAGCACATATTACGAATATAGCCATTCTGCCTGAGCATCGAGGAAAAAAGCTAGGTGAAGCTTTGTTAACAAAGGTAATGGAAGTAACCAAACAGTTAGGCGCAGAGAAAATGACATTAGAGGTTCGGGTCTCCAATGATGTTGCCAAAGGGCTATATCGTAAATTAGGGTTTCAGGATGGAGCAATTAGGAGAGGTTATTATACTGATAACCAAGAAGATGCTTTAGTTATGTGGGTGAATTTATGAGTAAAGATCAATTGATTATGGGAATCGAGACAAGCTGCGACGAGACTGCGGTGGCAATTATTAAAAACGGTCGAGAAATCGTTGCTAACGTTGTAGCATCCCAAATAGAAAGTCATAAACGGTTTGGTGGAGTAGTGCCGGAGATAGCGTCCCGCCATCATGTTGAACAAATCACGATCGTGTTGGAGGAAGCAATCCGTCAGGCCGGGATTACCTTCAAAGACCTAGATGCGATTTCCGTTACAGAAGGTCCTGGGTTAGTAGGTGCCCTTTTAATAGGAGTAAATGCCGCTAAGGCAATCGCTTTTGCTCACAATATTCCTTTAGTTGGAGTCCATCACATCGCAGGACATATATATGCGAACCGACTTGTAACAGAGCTGCGGTTTCCGCTCCTTGCTTTAGTCGTATCAGGCGGGCATACGGAGCTTGTTTATATGAAGGAACATGGAGATTTTGTTGTTATTGGCGAAACAAGAGATGATGCCGCGGGTGAGGCGTATGATAAAGTGGCGCGCACGCTTAACCTTCCATACCCAGGCGGACCGCATATTGACCGTTTGGCGCATGAGGGCGAGCCAATCATTGATTTACCTCGAGCATGGCTTGAAGAGGGTTCCTATGATTTTAGTTTTAGCGGTTTAAAATCTGCGGTGATTAATGCTGTTCATAATGCTGAACAACGTGGGGAAGTGATTGTCCCAGAAAATTTAGCAGCAAGTTTCCAGCAGAGTGTAGTAGATGTGTTAGTAACAAAGGCGGTTAAAGCCGCTAAAGAATATGAGGTTAAGCAAGTTTTGCTAGCTGGAGGAGTAGCGGCAAATAAGGGGCTAAGAACAGCTCTAACGGCGGCATTTCAACCATTGTCAGACATTGAGCTAGTTATTCCACCTTTATCACTATGTACTGATAATGCGGCTATGATTGCGGCTGTTGGCAGTATTTTATATGAAAAAGGGAAACGATCCGATTTATCTTTAAATGCGAATCCAGGTTTAGACATAACCATATAGAGGAAATTATTAATATCCACAGTCAGCAACTCTTCTTTTTTATAAAAGGAGAGTTTTTTGTGGATAATTTTTTTAAAAATGTGGACAATGTGGATAAAAACGGAGAAAGTTGTGGATAATGTGGAAAACACCTGTGGATGTTGAAAAAATAATACGTTGTTTGTGAATAAAAATGTTAGTAAGCTATGGATAACCATTTCGCGAAACTTGTTGAAAAATGTAAAAATATGAAAAATAAACACAAATAGCGAATGATCGATGAATCATCCAGCCATTTGTGTTTAATAGAAATGTTTATTAATCTTCGGCTAACTCAGCCCATTCTTCCATTAATTCTTCAAGCTCAAGCTTAGCCTGTTCATTTTCCCCGTTTAATTGGGCTACTTTTTCATGGTCTTGATAGACCTCGGGGTCACATAATAATTGATCGTTTGTAGAAATCACCGTTTCTAAAGCCTCAATCCGCGCCTCGATTTCCTCGATACGGCGTTTGCGCTGCCGCTCTAATTTTTTGGTTTCCTTGTCCTGTTGATAACTATTTTTTGCCGGGATAGGATCCTGTGCAGTATTCTTTCCCTTTGTCTCTGTTTCTAACGCTTTTAGTTCTTCAAGCTCGAGCTTTTTCTCAATATAGTAGTCATAATCTCCCAAGTATTCGGTGGCTCCGCTTTTACTTAATTCAAGGACCTTGGTGACGATGCGATTGATAAAATAACGGTCATGGGAGACAAATAGAATCGTTCCAGGATAATCAATTAATGCATTTTCCAATACTTCTTTACTGTCTAAGTCTAAGTGGTTGGTCGGTTCGTCGAGGATGAGGAAATTGGCTTTTTGCATCATTAATTTTGCAAGGGCCAGCCGGGCTTTTTCCCCACCACTTAAAGTCGAGACGATTTTTAACACATCATCGCCGGAGAATAAAAAATTACCTAATACGGTTCGAACTTCTTTTTCACTTTTTAAAGGGTACTCGTCCCATAGTTCATTGAGGACTCGTTTATTTGATGTTAATTCCGCTTGCTCCTGATCGTAGTAACCGATCGTAATATTGGAGCCGTACCGAAAATCGCCAGCTAGCAGATTCAGCTTTTGGACGATTGTTTTTAAAAGGGTAGACTTTCCGACCCCGTTAGGGCCAACTAGTGCGATGCTTTCCCCTCGTGTAATTCGGAAGGAAATATTTTCAGCTACTTTTTCGTTATCATAGCCCACTGCGACAGCATTGACATTAAGGACTTCATTACCGCTCTGCTTTTCTATATCAAAAGAAAACGTTGCTGATTTTTCGTTTCCGGCGGGCCGATTCATGACATCCATTCGATCGAGTTGTTTACGGCGGCTTTGAGCCCGTTTCGTTGTCGAAGCACGAGCGAGATTGCGAGCAATAAAGTCTTGTAATTTTGCAATTTCATCTTGTTGCTTTTCAAACATTTTTAACTCGCGTTCATAGTTTTCAGCTTTTTGTTGTAAATACGAGCTATAGTTTCCAACGTATTTCATAATTTGCTGCCGCGACATTTCGTAAACCTGGTTAACGACCTTGTCCAAAAAGTAGCGGTCATGGGAAACGATCAAGATAGCCCCTTCATAATTTTGTAAATATTGCTCCAACCAAGACAATGTATCGATGTCTAAATGGTTGGTAGGTTCGTCTAAAATAAGAATATCCGGTTTTGTTAACAATAGCTTACCAAGGGCCAGCCGTGTTTTTTGTCCACCGCTAAGGCTGGAAATCTTTGTTGTATAATCAAAGCTATGGAAATTTAATCCATGCAATACAGAACGGATATCGGCTTCGTATTGATAGCCTCCCAAGTCTTTAAATTGGGTTTGGAGAAGATCGTAATCTTTTAATAATCTTTCATATACGGAGGTATTATTAAAGATTGCTGGGTCCGACATTTGTAACTCAAAATGTCGTAATTTCTGCTCAAGGTTTTGTAAGGATTCAAATACGGTAAGCATTTCTTCCCAAATCGACAATGTTGATTCAAGTCCGGTATTTTGCGCTAAATAACCGATGGTTACTTCCTTTGGCTTCATGATTTCTCCGGAATCATACGACATGTGTCCGGCGATAATTTTAAGTAAGGTTGATTTTCCTGCCCCGTTTCGACCAACTAATGCAATTCTGTCACGGGTTTGTACTTCAAGTTTTATATTCGATAAAATAAGATCTGCGCCATAAAATTTATTTAATTGGTTAACCTGCAATAATATCATGATATTCACCTCAACTACGATAGAGTAAGTGTAACGTATTCCTGGCATATCATCAATAACCGTAACATGTGAAGAAAAATACAAGTTTGATTCACACTTCATGGAAAAAATAGTGTATCATTCATAAAGAGAGGTGTTGTATGCATGGGAGAATTTACTCATTTTAATGAAGAAGGCCGTGCGAAAATGGTCGATGTAAGCAGTAAACCGGAAACTGTTCGAACGGCAGAAGCCCATTCAAGTATCACTGTAAGCAGTGAAATATATGAGAGAATCACCAATAATGAAATGAAAAAAGGGGATGTTCTTGCGGTAGCACAGGTAGCAGCAGTAATGGCCTGCAAGAAGACGTGGGAGATCATTCCGATGTGTCATCCTATTCCGTTAAATGGTGTCGATGTTTCTTTTTCATGGGAAAAAGAAAATGATGAATATACATTGCTCATTTCAGCGAAGGTGAAAACAAAAGGAAATACTGGTGTCGAAATGGAAGCGTTAACAGCTGCGTCGGTTTGTGCGTTAACGGTTTATGATATGTGCAAAGCCGTAGATAAAGGCATGGTAATTGGAAAAACATATCTGATCGAAAAAACCGGTGGAAAAAATGGGGACTTTCGTAGAGAGAACCGTGTGAAATAATCTTAAATGGGAGAGGCGTGTTGACATGTCGAATGACAATACAACCAAAATTCCACAAGCCACTGCAAAGAGATTACCACTGTATTATCGTTTTTTGAAAAATTTACATTCATCAGGTAAACAGCGTGTATCATCAGCAGAGCTAAGTGAAGCAGTTAAAGTTGACTCAGCAACGATTCGACGGGATTTTTCTTATTTTGGCGCATTAGGGAAAAAGGGCTATGGCTACAATGTTAACTATTTGCTAACCTTTTTTCGAAAAACGCTGGATCAGGACGAACTGACGAAGGTTGCGTTAATTGGTGTCGGGAATCTAGGAACGGCATTTTTAAATTACAATTTCTTAAAAAATAATAATACAAAGATTGAAATCGCATTTGATGTAGATGAGGCGAAGGTCGGCACAAAAATTGGAGATGTACCCGTTTACCATATGGATGATTTAGAGCAAAAGATCGAAGAAGAGGATATTCAAGTGGCCATTTTAACGATACCTGCTCCTGTGGCCCAAACTACTACGGATCGGCTCGCATCTGTAAACATTAAAGGGATTCTAAATTTTACACCTGCTCGATTAAATGTCCCTTCAAGCATTCGAGTTCATCATATTGATTTAGCGGTAGAATTACAATCACTCGTCTATTTCTTAAAGCATTATCCAAATAGCACAGAAGAATAATCAAAAAATGAGCCCGTTATCTAGGCTCATTTTTATTTTGGGTTATTTTTCTTAATTTAAAGTAAAGGGCTACCAATTTTAGCCCAGAGCCGAAATCAAATGTGGCGAGGAGGACAAGGATGATACTAAAGAAATCCCAGCCATATTGATTAACATTATCAATCGCAAAATAGGTAAATAAACAAGCTAAAACAATATGAATACTTCCGGTAAGCAAAGGTGATTGTATCATAAAAATCCTCCGATAAAGCTTTGAATTTTTTCTGATTGTTCAATGAGCCGATCGATATCCTCTTTATACACAGTTTGGATCAGCACAACGAGCGTGTTCATTGAAACATGGGCAAAGATGGGTACGATAATTCGCTTTGTTTTTACATAAAGATAGGCAAAGGTAAAGCCCATCGCTGAATATAACAAAGTATGCTCCGGTTCCATGTGAGCTAAAGAAAAAATAACGGAGCTTATGAGAGCAGATAAAAAGAAATTCAGTCGTTGATAAAGAGCTCCAAAAATAATTTTTCGAAAAACAATTTCCTCTAAAATAGGTCCGATGATCGAGCTGATTAAAATAATAACTGGAAAGCTTTCGATCACGGTTAATATTTGTTGGGTATTATCCGAGCCTATTTTGATTCCTAGCATCGCTTCAATATTGGCTGCAACTTGTTGAGCAAATAAGGCAAGAAAAACACCGGAAATGGCCCAGAAGATCGACAAGGATATACTAGCTTGATTCCGTTCTAACCTAGTCGTAAATTCACCGCGCAAAACCCAAAGCACAAGGATAAGGGATACAGTAAAGCTTGTGACAAGCCAAATCGGAACGGCCAGTATTTTCATTTCGCTCGCTGAATATCCAAATAGAGTCCCAATGTAGGCGGTTAAGGGTAAACCAACAAGACTAGACAATTGTAGAGTTAAAAAGATAATAATGACGATCCAATACTCTTTTTTCAAATTATGCTTCTCCTTAAAAAAACTAATGAACTAAGCTCAATTGTACAAATTATCAAGGGTAGATACAAATGAATAAGATTTGTAGAAAAAATTTTTTGCCAATATGGATAAAAACGGTAATAAGATGCATACTTTATAAGGTTGAGAAAAGCATGGACCAAAATAAAAAAAATTTACCATCTCTCTTGCAAAAGATGGTGCAATTATTTATTATAATAATTGTGTTAGCACTCGATAGAGGAGAGTGCTAATAAATAATAATCTACATATTATTTGAGGAGGTTGTTTCTCTTGTTAAAGCCAATTGGTGATCGTATTGTTATTGAGCTTGTTCAGTCAGAGGAAAAAACTGCAAGCGGTATTGTTCTACCGGACACTGCTAAAGAAAAGCCACAAGAAGGAAAAGTAATTGCTGTTGGTTCAGGTCGTGTTCTTGACAGTGGAGAGCGTGTGGCAGTAGAGGTTGCTGTAGGCGATCGCATTATCTTCTCAAAATACTCCGGTACAGAAGTGAAATACCAAGGTACTGAATATTTAATTCTACGTGAAAGCGATATTCTTGCTGTAGTAGGCCAATAATCATTGATCTGTCACGATCATGACTAATAATAAGATAAACGAAGATTAAGAGGAGGTTATTAAACGATGGCAAAAGAAATTAAATTCAGTGAAGACGCACGTCGCTCAATGCTTCGCGGTGTTGATACTCTTGCAAATGCAGTAAAAGTAACTCTTGGACCTAAAGGACGCAACGTGGTTCTTGAGAAAAAATTTGGTTCTCCGTTAATTACAAATGACGGTGTAACAATCGCTAAAGAAATCGAATTAGAAGATGCTTTTGAAAATATGGGTGCTAAGCTTGTTGCTGAAGTTGCAAGCAAAACAAACGATGTAGCCGGTGACGGTACTACAACTGCAACCGTTCTTGCTCAAGCAATGATCCGTGAAGGTCTTAAAAACGTAACAGCTGGTGCAAACCCAATGGGTATCCGCAAAGGGATTGAAAAAGCGGTAGCAGTAGCTGTTGAAGAATTAAAAGCTATTTCTAAACCAATCGAAGGCAAAGCTTCAATTGCTCAAGTTGCTGCAATTTCTTCTGCTGATGAAGAAGTGGGCCAATTAATTGCAGAAGCAATGGAGCGCGTTGGTAACGATGGTGTTATCACAATCGAAGAATCTAAAGGCTTCACTACAGAATTAGATGTTGTAGAAGGTATGCAATTTGACCGTGGCTACTCTTCTCCATACATGGTAACTGATTCCGAAAAAATGGAAGCAGTTCTTGAAAATCCATATATCTTAATTACGGATAAGAAGATCGCTAACATTCAAGAAGTATTACCTGTGCTTGAGCAAGTCGTTCAACAAGGTAAGCCATTATTGATTGTAGCTGAAGATGTTGAAGGTGAAGCACAAGCTACGTTAATCGTGAACAAGCTTCGCGGAACATTCACTGCTGTTGCAGTTAAAGCTCCTGGCTTCGGTGACCGTCGTAAAGCAATGCTTGAAGACATCGCTGTTCTTACTGGCGGTGAAGTGATCACGGAAGAGCTTGGCCGTGACCTTAAATCTGCAACAATTGATCAATTAGGTCGCGCTTCTAAGATTGTTGTTACAAAAGAAAATACAACAATCGTTGAAGGTGCTGGAAACCCAGCAGATATTACTGCTCGTGTAAACCAAATCCGTGTTCAATTAGAAGAAACAACTTCTGAATTTGACCGTGAAAAATTACAAGAGCGCTTAGCGAAATTAGCTGGCGGTGTTGCAGTAATCAAAGTTGGTGCTGCTACTGAAACTGAATTAAAAGAGCGCAAGCTTCGCATCGAAGACGCCCTAAACTCTACTCGCGCTGCAGTAGAAGAAGGTATCGTATCCGGTGGTGGAGTTGCCCTTCTAAATGTATACAACAAAGTGTCTATGATCCAAGCTGAAGGTGACGAAGCTACAGGTGTAAACATCGTTCTTCGTGCGATGGAAGAGCCTCTACGCACAATCGCTCACAACGCTGGTCTTGAAGGATCTGTCATCGTTGAGCGCTTAAAGCATGAAGCAATCGGCACTGGTTTCAACGCTGCAACTGGCGAATGGGTAAACATGATCCAAGCTGGTATCGTTGACCCAACTAAAGTTACTCGTTCTGCACTTCAAAACGCAGCTTCTGTTGCGGCTATGTTCTTAACTACTGAAGCAGTAGTGGCTGATAAGCCAGAACCACCAGGCCAAGGCGGAATGCCTGATATGAGTGGCATGGGTGGAATGGGCGGCATGATGTAATAGCCCCCTCAAACCCTTGGTATGACTGGGTTTTTAAGTAAGATGAGAGTGGTTTGCTAACATTTTGCTAACATTGAGGATATTAACGGAGGCTTCTCATGAGTTCAGCGAACTTTTGAGAGGCTTCTTTTTTCATTTCTTGAGTTACGTGAAGATACACATTTTTCGTGATTTGATCATCGGAATGGCCAAGTCGGTCCATTATTTGTTCGAGTGAGACACCAGCCTCAGCAAGAAGTGACGTATGAGTGTGTCTTAGACTATGCGGTGTTAAATCTTCGTTTAAACCAGCGATTGCAAGCAGTCGTTTCATTCGATCTCGAACGTTTTTAACTACAATGGGATAACCATAATGCCGTTCCATTTTAGCAAAGATAAAGTCTTTGTTATGGTAAGCCGCACCTAACCGCTTGATGACTTCATCTTGATTCTTTTTATGCTCCTTTAAAGCGTCAATCACTTCTTCATCCACAATAATTTTTCGTCGAGATTTTCTCGTCTTCGGTGTAACTAGCTGATATTCCAAGGCATTATTTTTCGGATTGTAATACGTTTTGGTAATGCTAATTGTGTGGTTTTTAAAGTCTATATCCTTCCACTTAAGGGCCACTAATTCTCCAACCCTAATTCCCGTATAGGCTAATATCAAAAAAACTAAGTAATCATGTTCTCGGTCATTGGCTTTTGCTGTTTCTAAAAGTAAAGCAAGCTCTTCTTTTTCAAGGTACTTAGGTACTTCCTCTTCTTCCAACTGTTCAATCGTTTTTTTATCCTTTTTCACATAAGCGAATTCAGTCGGGTCCTTTTTAAGTAATTCTAGTTCTAGTGCCTTTCGGAAAATCATCCTTCCTGTACGATTAATTCCATCCCTTGTACTATCTGAGTATCCTCGGTCTTTAAGATCATTTAGAGCATCTTGATACATCTTTCTTGTAATGTCTTTTAACTTAAGTTTGGCAAAGTAGGGTAATAACTTTCCGATTTCATGAAGCCGTACTCGAATCGTTCCGGGCTTTACATCTTTTGAATCACTGTAGATAGGAAGCCACTCAATTGCAAAGTCACTAAACGTTTTTTCTGTTTCCTCTAAATAGGTACCTTGGTTTAATTCGTGGATGAGAGCAGCAGCAGCTTCTTCAGCTTCCTGCTTAGTATTAAACCCGCTTTTTACCTTTTGCTTTCTTTTGCCGGTAACTGGATCTAATCCAATATCAACGGTGAAAGCCCACTTTGAACCACAAGTGCATTTTTTCTTTTTGCACGTACAGCCTCTTCTGTAAAAATGTCCTTTCATTTAACATCCTCACTTTCAAATGTATATTTATGTTACTGAAAGAACATTATTTCCAAAGGGAATGTTAAAAATTCCTTTTAAGACAATTTCAAAATTTTTAATTATGATAATTAATATATTTATTGAACCTTGAAGAAGGGGAACAGGGGTTGTTCTTGAAAAGAATCCTTAAAGGTAAAACAATCAGTTGTTATTCAATTATGTATGTAAATCACCTTAATTATAGAGGAGCGCTAAACGTGCGTAGTAAAGAGTAAAAAAAAGAAGTAAAAGAGATACAAGAGCAGTTAAAAGCGAACATAAAAGACAAGGATCTATATAAATTAATTGAACAAATCTTAAAAGAAGATCCGGAATTGAAAAAGTGGGTAGAAGAGGAGTGAGTTTGTTTGTGGAAGGTATCTCAAAACAAGCTTTAGAAATACAATTTGGGTGGACGAGGATTATCCTTGTCATATCCAGAGCATTAGCAAGCTAAAGTTATCAAACGTATCCAAGTGGTGTGGTTGTGATGCTTGACACAGAATGATAAAATGGAGAGAGAATCTATGTGCTTTAACAAAATGAAAACTTTAACATACAATATAATTTAAGCAAACTTTACCACTATTTTTTGATGCACTACGGACATATGTGGATTATATTTGTATTTTTATCATAAGCACTTCTAAAGAAAGTAGGTGAATCCGCATGGCAACAATTGAACAGATTAAAGCTTTAATAAGAGCGCATTACGATAGTAATGAAGAGAAATTTAAAACTGTTGTTTTGCAAATTGCGGCTCACGAAGCGAAAGTAGGTCATACAGCAAGTGCTCGAGAAATTAAAGAAATTATTCAAAACCCTAAATATCTAAACAAAAATAAGGTTGTAGCATTAAATAACCGATTAGATATCCTTGAACAGAAGATGACTCATGTCCATTTATCTGATTTAATTGTTTCGGTTGAGATAGAAGAGAAAATCAAACGTGTAATCAATGAGTATCATAAGAAAGATCTCTTAAGAAAAAATGGACTTATGAATCGGTCAAAACTCTTACTTGCAGGTGACCCTGGTACAGGAAAAACCATGACTGCTTCGGTTATAGCGAACGAGTTATACTTACCGCTTTATGTAATACAATTTGACCGGTTGATAACGAAATACATGGGGGAAACAAGTGCAAAACTTCGACAAGTATTTGATCAGATAAAGGAAATTCGAGGGGTATATTTATTTGATGAGTTTGATGCTATAGGGTCAGATAGAAACTTAGATAATGATGTAGGTGAGATGAGAAGAATTTTAAACTCATTTTTACAGAATCTTGAAGATGATGAATCCTATAGTATTATCATTGCAGCAACCAATAATCCAAGTATTTTAGATAATGCTCTGTTCAGACGCTTTGATGACGTGATGGAATATAAAAATCCTGATATCGAACAAATCAAAAGGCTATTTAAGATGAAGCTTCATGGCAAAGCATCTAACGATATTTTTACAGATGATGTGTACAAAGAGGCTCAAGGGTTAAATCACGCAGATATTGTTAAGGCATGTGAAGAAGCAGTTAAGTATTCTATCTTAGAAGATCAACTGATTACAAAAAACATACTATTAAATTACATTATAGATCGGAAAAGTCATTATAAATATAAGGAGGCTTAAGAAATAAATGAAATCAAATTTAAGCAACTTATATGTTAGTCAATCCTCTCAAACAGTTGATTACACACCAATTGTCTCCAACGGCGGAAAAGGTAATTACCCCGTTAGAACTAGTAGACGTAGCCATGCAGAACGATTAGAAGAAAGCTTAAATAAAGCGTGGGAAGAAGCTGAGAAACAGCAGGAAACTTTAGGTGCGGTTTCGGTACCTTCTCAACACGGTGTATATTTAGAAATTAAGGGTCGGGCTGGTTATGATCTGATTACTAAAAGCTTAGAGAATACAACGCAAAAAGTTAGGATTTGTAATATAAAAAGTGAATATAATGGTGAGGAGCAGAAAGTTGTAAGCTCCACTGTTTTTGTCCCTGAAAACAAAAGGGATTTTTTTGTTAAGAAATTAAATAAGTACAAAGAAACAGAGAATGAAGAAAAAGTAATTGGAACAATAGAGAGTATTAATCTAGCAATGGTCAATGCTCTTTGGATGAGCGATAAAAATGAATTACCCAACAATACTCCTAAATGGTGTGAAGTGTGGTTAATGTTTGATATGAAAGAAGAAGTGGACACCATTATTGGGGAATTTTTTCAAATTTGTGATGAAAGACAAATCCAGCATAAAAATCAAAAAATAGTATTTCCAGAGAGGGTCGTATTAGGTGTAAGAGCCAATAAGCAGCAATTATCAGAATTGCAATGGTTAAGTTCTAGAATTGCAGAATTCAGAATTATGGTTACCCCAACAAGCTTTTTTGAAGAGCTTTCTGAATTAGATCAAAGAGACTTTGTAAAAGATTTAGTAGAAAGACTAGATGTTTCAGGACAGTCCAATACTTCGGTCTGTTTACTTGATACAGGTGTTAATAATGGACATGATTTGCTAGAGCCACTTTTAACTGATGAAAATATGCATGCAGTAGATCCTTCAAAAGATGTGTATGACATTGCTAATCATGGTACAAGAATGGCTGGAATAGCATCTTACTTTACACTTGAAGATAAACTTGAAAATACTACTCCTGTTGTAGTTAATCACTTTTTAGAGTCTGTAAAGTTATTTGATCGTAGTGATGATAATCAACGAGAATTATATGGTTATGTTACCGAAAGTGCTATTAGCTTAGCGGAAATACAAAATCCTGAGACTAATAGAGCTATTTGTATGGCTATTACGGCTCCCACCAATACACTTAAAGGTGATGGACGACCTTCGTCATGGTCAGGAGCGATTGATTCTATTATATCAGGTGCAAATGAAATAGAGGAAACGGATATAAAAAGAAAGCTTATGTTCATTTCTGCAGGAAATACAAGTGTTACAGAGATTAGCGAATCAGGTGATGTAAAAACTGCTGTTATCAACCATGCAATTGAAGATCCTGCACAAGCTTGGAATGCTATTACTGTAGGTGCTTATACAGGCAAATACCAAATACCTGAAGAATTAAGTGGTACATATCAGCCAGTTGTAGAACCTGGATGTTTCTCACCATTTACCTCTAGCTCACTTACGTGGAGTATTAAATGGCCGGTGAAACCGGATATAGTTTTAGAGGGTGGAAATTTAGCTTATGATGAAAGTTCTGATTTTTATACAGAATTACCAGATCTACAACTTTTGACGACAAGTAAAGATGCTGCGACGGGTAAATCATTCGATACAGTTAGTATGACAAGCTCTGCAACAGCACAAGCTGCATGGATGGGTGCAAACATACAACATCATTATCCTGAACTATGGCCAGAAACGATAAGGGCTTTGATGATTCATTCAGCTGAATGGACAGATGCAATGAAAAATGCTTGTTTTGAGAATAATCCCCCAAAAAGAACGGATTATAGAAACTTATTGAGAACTTGTGGGTATGGTGTGCCAAATCTTTCGAAAGCACTTTGGAGTCTTTCTAATAGAGTTAACCTTATTATAGAAGATGAAATTCAACCTTTTTATAAGAAGGCTAGTGGAAGCATTACTTCAAAAGAAATGCATATTCATAATATTCCATGGCCAGATGATGTATTACTTAGTCTGGCAGATAAAAATGTAAAGATGCGAGTTACATTGTCTTATTTTATTGAACCAGGTCCTGGAGAAGTTGGTTGGAAAGATAAATACCGATATCCTTCTTGTGGCCTACAGTTTGATGTTAATAATTCAACTGAGGATCAAGATAATTTCTTGAAGAGAATTAATAAGGCTATGCGAGATGATGAAGAAGATAAAGGCGATGTAAAAAACGATAGCAGCCGTTGGGTTATCGGAGCATCTAATAGAAACGTAGGATCCGTTCATTCTGATATTTGGGAAGGAACAGCAAGTGAATTAAGTCAAAGCAATCAAATAGCTGTTTATCCAATAACGGGATGGTGGAAACTGAGAACGAACTTAAAGAAATATAATTCAAAGATTAGATATTCTTTAATAGTAAGTATTGAGGCACCTGAAACAGAAGTTGATTTATATTCTGTCATAAAAAATAAAATTGAATCTAAAATTAGTGTTGAAAATCGTACTACTGTATCTACAGAAGTTACAATTAGAAAATAAAGGTTACTTGATACACAAAGTTAAAAACAGAAAGCGCAGGAATGGTTCTTGCGCTTTTTTTCATTGTTTATCCGCCTATCACCATCCGAATAATCCAGTGCACGAAAAAGCTCTAAACAAGATCAGATAGTCTAAACAGGACATTTGCTCTTAATTTTTTTAGCGCAGGGACGGTTATGTGCATCTTTTCTGTTAGAAATATGTTAGGAATAGTTAGTGATACTCGCATCGAAGGTGTGCAATGATTACAGTGCTAACTAAATATACCAATGGTTTTTACCACCGAACGACAATAAGTGAACAGAGGAATGAAAGACTGCTTACCAGTTCAAAACTTCTGATGATAAAAGATAAATAACATAGTTTTGAGAATTAATTGCTACACGAATTTGGATGATTTTCAATAAGTTAATTATCCTGCAACAAGGCCGGATTGTTGAGTAGTTTTATATTACTAGTACAAAAAAGTTACACAGGAAAATAGTGGTTATCAGCGATAACCAATATCTTATATTTCTATTTTAAAGGTAATTCTGAAGGGATTTTACAATAAATGTCGAATTATGTATTTGGATGTTCATAAAACCTCGATTAAGAGAAAATTAATAAAATTTTTAATCGGAACAAAAATTCTCATTTATAACTATAGGGAGGTTTTTAATAACATATGAGTAAACGTTCTAGAGAGCATAAAAAAGTTTACTATGATAAAGAGAAGTACATAGCGGCTTTTAAAAAACCGAAAAAAGCATTAGAACTATCATTAGATATAAGAAAATTTGAAATTGAACTTTATTGGAAAAGAGCAACTTACTTTTGGACTTTTATCGGAGTAGCCTTTGCAGGATACTTTGCTTTAACTAGTGGGACGGATGTTTCTGCCGATGTTATATTCTTTGTATCATGTCTTGGATTTGTGTTTACTTTCAGTTGGTATTTAGTAAATAGAGGAAGTAAATTCTGGCAGAATAACTGGGAAAGACACGTAGACTTATTGGAGGATGAAGTTGTTGGGCCACTATATAAAACAGCAGTCAATATGAGGCACGCAAAATTGATGAACATAGCATCTGAATATCCTTTTTCGGTTTCTAAAATCAATCAATTACTAAGTTTATTTTTATCTGGAATTTGGTTGATTTTTTGCATTAAATCAGTAAGTTCATATTTTGAAATAATGGAGCCTTTTAAGGGATTCAATATGGTTCTAGTAGGTGGATATACGTTTATTTATATTATATGTGTGTTAATTTTTGGGAAGTCTACTAAAAACTTAAATAGACGTAAATATGATAGACTAGTATTCGTGGAAAGAAAAAACTTTTATGACAAATAATATGAACGGTTTCCAAGTAAGCGGTTGTTCATCTTCTTTTTTAATAATGGTTCATAGTTTCGAATAACCTTCTATATTCATTTGCTGCGCAGTACAATTATAATATTCAATAGAAAAATTGAATTTTAATAAAAGGGAGCAATTTTTGATTAATAATTAAATAAATAGGTAAACACTACTACATCAATATGTCTGTGACCAACACTCAAGCCATTGTGAAGCGGTTGCATGGTTGGAAATAGAATTGTGACTTATAGTTAAGTAACTAAGGAGGCAAATTCTATTTGTAGGGGAGGAGTTAGAATGAATATGATTCTAAACCAAGACTCTTCTGCTTATATGAATGAAGATAGCCTTTACAGAGATGTTACATGGTTAACTGATGGCGAGGAGAGTACAATTCGAAATGTCCCATATTACGGTATTTAATGTAGAATCCAATTGTGATGAAGATATAACCATTAAATTAACGATGATACAAGAGCTAATGAATATGAATGAAATCGGCATTGATATTGATTTTACAGATGTGGAGGATACTTAATTTTCAATAAAGTATAACAACTCAGTCTCCCTCATTAACTTAGGGGGGCTTCTTATTTTTTCTCTTCTTTAAACTACGCCATGTCCATATAGATCGACATAAATTTAAGTTTTTCTCTTCATTTCAGCTTTTGTCAGTAGTTCAGAAGCTTGAACATCTTACCTAAATATACAGATCCCCCCATTGGTTAAAACTGCTTGTTTTCCCGACCCTAATAAATATTTGTTCGAAGGTGTACATATAGTGCAGCGCTTGGTGTATAGTAAATCAACTTTTACTTGCTATATATTGGAAGTAGTTGATATGTTGGAAGTGAAATATCAACCAATTCTAAAAACCAATGAACAATTATTATGGGGGTAAATCATGAGAAATTTGAGTTTCAAAAAGAAACAATATCTTCGGGCGGAAACGCTAATAAAAACTAGTTATGTTTTTGATGGTGATTTAGGTAATGGAGTTTTCAGAAGAAAATCATATCCATTTATCTTACTAGATAGTAACAACAATTTGTTTGCTCATTCAAGAAATGCAGTTCTTGAATATTTTAGAAGGAATGGTATTGCTTGGTGGAGTGGTAAACTAACAAACCACGCTCTTTCATCACAAATTGCCTGCCTAAATCACTTATTCCCTATACGAGAAGATAGAGAAGCCGTTTTATCACTAGTAAAGAATATTTGTCCGGATCTTTCAGATGTTTTAGAGATTTCAACAGATAAGAATATGCCTGCCTACATACAGTTTGAAGCGGTCAGTGATATTGACCACCTTAACGAGATGAAATCAACAAGGGGAAGCAAATGCACATCAATTGATGCATTAATTTACGGAGTGCATAAAGACGGACGGAAAATTCTCTTTCCAATAGAATGGAAATATGTCGAGGCATACAGTAATGAAAACAAGGCAAAAGGTGATAGGGGAATAATCCGCAAAGCACGCTATACCGAACTTATTAATAAATCTTCTCAATTGAAAGTGAATTTTCATGATGTTTATTATTTTGAGCCCTTTTATCAGCTAATGCGACAAACTCTCTGGGCAGAACAAATGATTGCTAATAAAACTTTCGAAACCATCAAGGCTGATGACTACATCCACATTCATGTAATACCGTCTGAAAATAGGCAGCTTTTAAAAAAGAATTATCCCTGTAGCAAAATGGAGATGGAAGAAACATGGCGCAGCTGTCTCAAAAATCAGAATAAGTATATCATTATCTCGCCGAAAGAATTCCTTACTCCTGTTATAGGTATGCAACACGGCGATCTGCTAGATTACCTAAATAACAGATATTGGTAACAAATATTTACTACTTTACTCTGTATTACGAAAGGATGGACAAAAGAGCTTCATAGTGTTTTGGTAGACGACTATCTATCAGGAAATATTTTTTGGTTGCAGTTTTATTAGTAATACTATGACAAGTTAGCCGTAACATCCGTCCCTAAGAGGAGAGAAATGTGTTTAGCATCATCCCCAGATACCAAACAGCTTCACTCCACTCATTGCGATACAGTTGCGCTTCTCGTTAGAAGATAAAAATATGTTCCCTCAAAAATGCATTCAATTTTTTTAGGGGTTTTGTTTGATTTGTAGAAGGCATTAAGTGTTTGAAGTAGGGCAAATAAAAGAAAGGACAATTGGTTTTACAGTTGTTACACAATCGGGCGTTTGTTCATGAACAAGGATAGCGTCTTTTTCATGGTATGGGTTAGATTGTGGAGTTTACTCTTATATTACGTAGTAGACTCTTACTGCGCAGCAAAGAAGATTAGCTTTAGATAACTTTGTGAAGGATTTCACTTAAGCTATAGGGAAGTTTAATTTAATATGGAATTTTTGTGAATTTAGCGAAAAATGGCCGAAATCTAAAGATAACGGCCATAAAAATCTTATACAATTAAAGAAAAATTTCCATTAGGTACATTTAAAATTTGTAGTTGACTGGTATATGTATTACTAAAATTCAAATCACTAAAAAAGTTGTGATACTGTGCAGCCCATTCATACTTAGAAAAAACCCTTGGGTTATCTTGAAATCGTGCCAAATTTTCTTCGATGATTGCTTTGTGTTTTTGTAAAATGGTGAATGCGAATTGAAAATCATGGGGTTCTCTTTCACCCATAACTGTTTCTAAATAGTTAATAAAATAATTTCCGTCAACATTGTCCTTAAGTAAATCTCTGGATTGAGGTGCCCATTTGGGTTCGGCATAATAATCGATATGCTCATGAACCATTTTTCTAGTTTCATTACTTAGAATAATTCGAGGAGTAATTGCCTCTTCACTCTCTAGGTGATGTGCTTCCAATAGAGCGGGACCAAAAGCAAATTCATCATCAGCATAATATTCTCCTACGCTAACAGCTCCTCTTACAAAGAATCCTTCAAGTGTCAAGGACAATTGATAAGCTGCAAAATCTAGAAATATTCCACCAAGTTGGCTCTCACCATCTTCATAAATTGGATGACCAATTACGATGTTGTCAGTAAATGTTTTAAGTACACCCACATATTCTTCACGCGGTCTCAATGAATTAATACCATCAGTAAGAGTTTTATGGAGACGTTTGAGAAGGTCATTCCCAGTTCCTGCATTAAAAGATTCTTGAACTAAGTGTGAAAAACCTAAAATATCCACAAAGCAAACTGCTGAGTTAATGGTTTCTGGATTATTTTTATCATAAATTAGCATTTACGTACCCCTTCAGAATTTTAATTAATATTATTCTTTTAATATTAGTATAGACTTACAGTAGTTTAATATCATCTTAAAAGTTTTCTGTAAATGTTCCCAATAAATAATGTGAAAAGTCTTCATATACATTGCATAAGTAATAAGGCCTTCCCAAGAAGCAGGATTAACGCTTTTTATATGGAAGTTATTATGCTAACGGGTAAGTTTAGTTAAACAAAGAACAAAATTTTTAGGTAGAGGAAGATATATTTGACTGTAAAAGAATCTTTGAACTGGCGAAATTCTTATAAAACATCAAAAAGTAAAATCAAGTTAAATGGGGGTAAACTATGCAGATATTTTATCATTCACCAAATGATTGGAAAGATCTAGAGATTAAAACATCAAAAATTTTTTCGGACATTGGTTGTCTTTCATCTAATCAGGTAGACATTGAAACAGTTAGAGGTATAGTTAATGTGGATGTTGTTGCTGAAGATAAGTCTCAGCATCCACATTTAAAATACTTTTGTGAGTGTAAGTTTTGGGAATCGGAGATACCACAAACAATAATTCACGCTTTTAGAACTGTAGTTGCTGATTCAGGTTGCCATTGTGGGTTTATTATTGCAAAAAAAGGATTCCAAGCTGGAGCTTTTGAAGCAGTAAAAAACTCTAATGTGTACCTTCTCACCTGGGAACAATTTATTGAAACATTTGAAGAGCGTTGGATTAAAAATAGAATTGAAACATTGGATAATATTGCAAGACCTCTTTCTCATTTTTGTAATCCAATGGCTACATTCTTTTTAGATGAACTAAAGAAATTACCACTGGAATCCCAAACTGAGTTTGAAGAAATAGTAAGGTTATATGACACATATGCTACATACTCACTTAGGGATTGGTATTATGATCCTATAAATCACAAGTATGACAGGAATGACTTTGTTAAATGTGTAAGTTATGTAACTAATAAATTATTGGTAAATGAAGGTATAAGTTGTTTTTCGGATTACTTCGATTGCCTCTTACATAAATGTAATGAAGGATTAAATAAAATAGATAATTTGTTTATGCAAAAAATTAGAAAGGTTTAGCCTGGAATGTTTTAGAAGCAACTAAAGCTGAAAACTATTAGATTTATTTAGTGACTCAGATACAAGTACAGTAAAGAATGACATTACGCGAGACATGTATTATGATGCGAAAAATTCAATCAATGATATTAAGAATATAAAAGTAAAAGATAGGTTCTTAAGTTTATTAGCGAAAGCTGATAGTGAGCTGATTGCAAAAGAAGAAAAAGAAAAACAAGAAAAACTGCGTCAACAACAGGAAAATTCATCAAAAAGCCAAAACCAAACAAAAACGAGTCCTACCCAAACACAGCAAACAAATTCAAATGTACAAGGGCAAAATTTAACTGATCTTGCGAGTATGGTCTCAAAAAGTGGAACAGCAAATAAAACCAATCAAATCTTGACAGTTGTAGCAAGCGGAAGTACTGCTCAAATTAGTTTGTTGGAAAAAAATGGTGGTACTTGGCATGAAGTAATAAATACAAATGGATATGTAGGTAGCCTTGGGGTGGGGCAAGCAAGGGAAGGGCCTTCCAAAACCCCAAAAGGAAGCTATAGTCTAGGTTTTGCCTTTGGCACAAGTAATCCAGGAACTAAGTTGCCTTTTAGACAAATTACACCGAACAGTTATTGGATATCGAATGTTAACGACCCTGATTATAATACTTGGCAGGAAAGGGAATCATCTGCGCCAGCAGACGAACATTTAGCTGATTACCCTGTCCAATATCAATATGCTATTGTAATTAATTATTGCATGTAGGGAATGGAAGGCCTACAGCCGGATGTGTATCTGTTTCAAGGGATGTAATGGTCCAATTTATGCAGCGTATCACTCCGGGAGCTTATATTATTAATGTTAATAGTCAAGGTGAAATAGCAAATTATTGAATTACTCTACTTTAGACAAAGATAAGCTAACATTTTTGCTATTTTAAGGATTTTAAAGGAGGCTTCTCATTAGTTAACCAAACTTGTGGGAAGCTTCTTTTTCAGTTATTACATTACCTGGAGATACACTTATAGAATCAAATAAAAAGACGAACAGCCCCAATCCTGTTCGCCTAAAAAGAATTAAAATTGCAACCATCAAACTAAAATGTTAAATTATCCGTTCCACCCGTCTTAGCAACCTTCATCGTCTCTTTAATATATTCCGCCGATTGATGGAGCCATTCAAGTTCTTGGGGGTCGAGGGCAACTTCTAATTGTTTTTCTACGCCATTTCGCCCAATGACACAGGGCATACTTAATGCAACATCCCCATCGTATCCATATTGTCCGTGTAATGTTGCGGACACCGGATAAACACTTCGCTCATCCAGCATAACGGCCTTTGCTAGCGTAACAGCAGCTTGGGCAACACCCGCATTTGTCCAACCTTTCCCATTTAACACAGCAAAAGCTGCTTGTACAACTTGTTTTTTTATGCCGTCCCGACTTAGCGATTCTTTTCCATGAAAAACTTCGTCTAATTCTTTTTCTCCAAACCCTTGCACATTTAAGCGGCTTAATACCGGGAATGCTGTATGTCCGTGTTCGCCCATCATATAACCAGTTACACTTTTTGGATCGATGTCATAATTAACAGCAATGATTTTACGAAGACGCGCAGAATCAAGCATCGTTCCGGTTCCGAATATGCGTCCCTTCGGATAGCCAAATTCATTTTCTGCTATGTACACCATCGTATCTAACGGATTGGTTATGAAAATAATGATGGCGTCTTTCGTATATTTCGTAATTCCAGTCATCACTTCACGAATGACCTCTGAATTGACAACTGCTAATTGTACCCTGTCCGGCATCGTATCTTCATCACTTTTTATTACGCTTGGACCGGCAGCACAGATAATTACATCTGCATCCGCACATTCGGAATAATCCCCGGCACGGACCGTTGTGTTTGACATATAGGTAAGAGCGGTTGCATGTTCCTGGTCAAGAGCTTCCCCATAAGCAATATCCTTATCCACATCAATGACAGCTATTTCCGCAAAAAGTCCTAATTTCATCGCATCTGCAAGAACATAAGAGCCAACATGGCCTACACCGACAACAACTAACTTATTTCGTTTCATGGACTACCCCCTAGGCAATAGATGTCTTTATTTTAACATAATTAAGAATTTCGAGTTAATTTAGCATGTTGCTGGAAGTTGTTTATATGTACTTATAAAAATGAAACAGAATTAATTAGCGATTTGTATAGCTTTAATAGTTACAAACCTATTCAAAATACAAAAGTTTACATAGTATGTATGGAGTTTTATAAAGAGTATTTTCGAATATAGCAGAAAAGCTGCGATTCAGTTTTAACATAACCGTTTACATTCCGTTTGAATTCTTTAAGCAGATTTCTTTTGTTAAATAGTAATTAATAACATCCACTTTAAGGAGGGATGTAAGGGGGACGATGATGAAAGTAGTTATTTTAGCCGGTGGATTCGGCACTAGATTAAGTGAAGAAACATACTTAAAACCAAAACCTATGGTTGAAATAGGAGACAAGCCAATACTATGGCATATCATGAAGCAATATTCCAGTTATGGTTTTAATGAATTTATAATCTGTTTAGGCTATAAAAGTCATGTTATTAAAGAGTATTTCTCCAATTATTTTTTATATAACTCCGATGTTACCTTTGATTTTCAGAAGGAAAACAAATGCATCATTCACCATCACTCTGCCGAACCATGGAAGATTACCTTAGTTGAAACGGGTTTAAATACCCTGACAGGGGGCCGGATTAAGAAAATACAGAAGTTTATTGGGGATGAACCTTTTATGCTGACGTATGGAGATGGAGTGAGCGACGTTAATATAAAAGAATTAGTTCAGTTTCATCAAAGCCAAGGAAAGCTTGCCACAGTAACTGCAACAAAGCCACAAGGCAGGTTCGGGTCTCTATCCTTGTCATCTGACGCACAAGTAGAAAGTTTTCAGGAAAAAATTGAAGGGGACAGGGACTGGATCAATGCAGGCTTCTTCGTATTACAGCCGGAAGTATTTAATTATTTAAATGGCGGGGATCAAACCATTTTTGAAAAGCAACCATTGGAGAACCTTGCTACCGATGGTCAGCTAATGGCGTTTAAACACACCGGCTTTTGGCACCCTATGGATACTTTAAGGGATAAGCTGTATTTGGAAGAGCTTTGGAATACGGGAAAAGCTCCTTGGAAAATATGGGATAAAAAATAATTAAAATGATCCTTATTTAATTCGGAGGAAAGTATGAAAATTCTAATCACTGGTTCAACCGGCTTCTTAGGGAGTCATCTCACCAAAGCACTAGTTCATGAAGGTCATGAGGTTATTATTTTAAAAAGAAGCTTTTCAGATACTTGGAGAATCGCTGATATTTTACCAAAAGTGACCGTTTTTAATGTCGATCAAAGTCCGCTTGAGCAGCTTTTTACAGAAAGCGGACCGATTGATGTTGTGATTCACTCAGCAACGAAATATGACCGCAATGGGGAAAACGCTTCGCAATTGCTGGATAGTAATGTTTTGTTTCCATTAAGGCTACTGGAAACAGCAAGTGCATTCAAAACAAAAATGTTCATAAACACAGATTCTTTTATTCATAAGAACCTTGTAGGATATCGATATTTACCGGGATACGCGTTAACCAAAAAGCAATTTTTGGAATGGGGAAAGGAGTTTGGTACATCAGAAAAAATCCGCTTTATTAACGTAAGGTTAGAGCATATTTACGGCTCATTTGACAGCGAGACGAAATTCGTCCCCTTTATTTTAAGCAGCTGTTTACGTAATCTCCCCGAATTACAGCTTACCCCAGGGAACCAAAAGAGGGATTTTCTTCATGTCAACGATGCAGTTACTGCCTATTCCCTGTTAATAAGGCAAAAGATAACAGACGTTCCATGGTTTAAGGAATATGAATTGGGCACCGGAGAAACGGTAACCGTTCGTCATTTTGTCGAACTCCTTCATCAAAAGACTCAATCTAAAACGATACTCAAATTTGGGGCATTGCCGCATCGGGAAAACGAGATCATGGAATCGAAGGCAAATAATGATGACATAAAAAAATTAGGCTGGAACAGTAAAATAAGTCTCGAAAAGGGAATCGAACTTCTTTTAAAGGATGAAAAATAATTTCTTTATCAGAACGAGATTTTTTAATAAAACATAAGGTGGTTAAAATGGAATCTGATAAAAAAAATACGATATATGAAACAGATCTTCAGTATATTTTTCAAAAACTACGAGAAAGCGAAAGGGAAAAGCTTAACAATTCAACTATTCTCGTAACGGGATGCGGCGGATTTTTAGGCTACTATTTAATGTCTTTTTTTGCTAAATATGCTAATGAACTAAAGATCAAAAAAATTATTGGGATTGACAATTTTCAACTCGGGAAACCGAAATGGCTTACAGAATTAAGTAAATTGAATGATAAAATCGAGCTTTACCCAGTTGATATAACTCAATTTTCCTTGTTCGACCATGAGAAAATTAATGACGTTGATTATGTACTTCACATGGCCTCAATTGCCTCTCCAACATTCTACAGAAAATATCCACTTGAAACGATTGACGCAAATGTATTAGGTTTAAGAGCTTTGCTTGATTTTTATAAAAACAAGGACATGAAAGGATTATTATTTTTCTCCAGCAGTGAGGTTTACGGTGATCCTGATCCAGGCTATATTCCTACACCTGAGGATTACAGAGGTAATGTTTCGATGATCGGGCCGCGTGCTTGCTACGATGAATCAAAAAGATTTGGCGAGACACTTTGCTATTTATACGCTGAAAAGTTTCGTATGCCCATTTCAATTGTCAGACCATTTAACACTTATGGGCCTGGTATGAGGCTTAATGATAAACGGGTTCCGGCTGATTTTGCCAAAGCAGTTGTTGAAAATAAGCAGTTAGTTATGTATTCCGATGGGAAGCCAACTCGGACATTCTGTTATGTGGCGGACGCCATCGTCGGATATATCAAAGCCTTACTATATGAACCTTTTGATTACTTTAATATAGGGATGGACAAACCGGAAATCTCAGTAAAGGAATTGGCCGAAATATATAAACAATCCGGTTCAAATATTTACAACTTTAATCAATCTATAGAGTTTAAAGAATCAGAGGAACCCAGTTATTTAACCGATAATCCTTCAAGAAGATGCCCTGATATTTCAAAGGCTAGAAATCTTATAGGCTATGCGCCTTCTATTTCTGTTGTTGAAGGTGTAAATCGCTTTTTGACCTTTTTGAAGGAAGGGGGAGATATTCATTGATTACGGTGATTGGTCTAGGCTTTGTTGGGTTGACAACGGCTCTAGGCTTTAGTGATAAAGGATATAAAGTGTATGGTTATGATATTGACCTAAAGAAAAATGAGCAGTTAACAAAGGGAGCGATTCCTTTTTATGAACCTTATCTCGTTGAGAAACTAAACGAGCACTTGAACAAAAACTTTGTTATCGTTGACGATTTACAACAAGCGGTAGAAAACAGTGAAATGGTCTTTATTTGTGTAGGGACTCCGAGCAATACAGATGGCAGTGCTGATTTACGTTATATTTTTGAGGCAATCAAAAGCGTTGTTTCCTGTATAAAAAAGCAGGAATTTAAAGTGTTGGTGATTAAATCTACTGTTCCGCCAGCTACAACAAGCAAAAAGATTAAACCTTTTATCGAGAGCCTAGGTATGAAGGTTGGTGTCGATATAGGCTTAACCAATAATCCTGAATTTTTGAGAGAGGGGCATGCGTGGGATGATTTTATGAAGCCGGACAGAATTGTTATTGGTCAGGAAGATGATAAAAGTGGACAGATCGTCGAAAAAATTTATCAGTCCTTTGATGCACCCATCTATAGGGTTACTTTAAATTCTGCTGAATTTATTAAATATTTGTCTAATACCTTGCTGGCAACGCTGATTAGTTATGCCAATGAACAGTCATTGATTGCCAAATCGATAGGGGACATTGATATAAAAAAAGCCTTTCAAGTATTGCATCTTGATAAAAGGTGGTTTGGTAAACCAGCCAACATGACTTCGTACGTATACCCAGGCTGTGGATTTGGAGGATACTGTTTACCAAAAGATACAGCGGCGTTAATTAACGAATCAATAAAGAACGCATATTCTCCAGAAATACTAATCAGCACTTTAAAAGTAAATAACAGGATGAAAGAATATATTGTCAATGATGTAGCAAGTAATGTGAACGAGAAAGAAAAGCTTGGAATTCTCGGGTTAGCATTTAAGCCGAATTCAAATGATGTAAGAGATACACCGGCTAAAGCAATCATTGAGCTCCTAATCCAAAGAGGATACACCAATTTAATTGCATATGACCCTATGGCAATGGAAGAATTCAAAGACGCCTACAGCCTTCCGATTGAATACGCTCCTAATTTACATTCGCTGCTCTCTGAAGTAAATCATGTTGTAATTTTAACAGCCTGGGATGAATTTATAAAAAATGAACAATCAATTATAAAGAAACAAGTCTTTGACTATCGTTATCTATTTAATTAGTGAATGACCAGGAAGTTAAAATAGCCAAAAGGAGTGGCTGAATGAATGGCAAACGTTATTAAACCGATTAAATATACGGGGAAAAAGCGGTTTCTTGTTATGGCGAGGGTCGGGGATTCCTCGCTTCATAAAGAGTGGTTAAAGCCAAAAGAGCACAAAAACTTTGACTTATACCTTGAGTATTTTGGCGATGGAAGTAATGATTACAAAAGTAATTGTCAGTTTTATGCCGAGGCAAAAGAAACAAAATGGCCTCGATTTTATAGGGTAATGAAAGAGTATGGAGACGAGATTTTTAAATATGATGCTGTATGGATGCCTGATGATGATATATACACTAATTGTTCAGACATTAATAAAATGTTTAAAATTTTTAAGCGGTATAAGTTAGCCTTAGCGCAACCTGCTTTAACAAACGATTCTTATTATTCTCATCCAATCACGCTGAGAAAGAGCAAATATTTTTTGCGCTATACAAAATTTGTAGAAGTAATGGTTCCAATTTTTTCAAGAGACGCTCTCAAATTGTGCTGGCGTTCATTTAAAAAAAGTAAATCGGGCTGGGGACTTGATAGTATCTGGCCGAAATTATTAGGCTATCCAGATAATAAAATAGCGATTATTGATGAAATAGGTGTAAAACATACTAGGGCTGTCGGAGGCGGGACATTGTATCAGGATATTCAAGGTTCTGCTTATCAAGAACTAGATCGCATTTGTAAAGAGTATGGGGTTACTGAACAATTTGATTTTAATGTGTATGGTAAGATTCGAAAAGGAGAGGAAAAATAAAGGGTGTTCTTGATGAATGAAAAAGAAGACCCCGATAAGGTGTAATTCTTAAGGGATCCTCTTTGTACCATTACGTGAGGTTTTCAAACGATATGTTTCAAGTGTACTTTGTCATCCACTCTTTTACCACAATGGTCGATGAACCAGTTTTAACGAGCGGATCAAGTTCCCCGATTCGCTTTGCTTCACTAAAAGAACCTGCTCGGACAATATAGGCACCACCGGTTGCATCACTGAAAGGCCCGTACATTTCTAATTTATTTTCCTTTTTTAACCGGCTAAGATACTCATAATGGGCGGGAATTTGTTCTGGGTCAAATTTTTCTGTTCTAGTCGTAATAAATAAGTATTTGTTCAAAAGCAGCCCCTCCAACATACCAATGATTTAGATGAAGTAATTTTAACACTATTTTGAATTATCTGCAGTTATTTGCTATGTAGAATTGCTTGACCTGAAAAATATTGTACTGATAAAATAATCTGGGAACTAATATAAAAACCTTCATATATACTCGAAGATATGGTTCGAACGTTTCTACCAAATCACCGTAAATGATTTGACTATGAAGGCAGATTGATCAGTATACTGCACCTATACTAGAATTCTGCTTTTCTGAAAATAAGGAAAGAATTCTAGTTTTTTTATTAGGTTAGGGGAAAAGTAAGTTTAAAGAGATCATTTTAAGTAAAGAGGTGTCCAATAGTGACAGAAAAAACGGAGTTTCAAAACCTGGAAAAAATTATCGTACTTGATTTCGGAAGCCAATATAATCAGCTGATTACTCGACGTATTCGTGAATTTGGTGTTTATAGCGAACTTCATCCACACACGATTACTGCAGAAGAAATCAAAGCGATGAATCCAAAAGGGATTATCTTTTCAGGAGGCCCTAATAGCGTATACGATGAGAACTCTTTCCGCTGTGACGAGAAAATATTCGAGCTAGGCCTTCCGATTCTTGGGATCTGCTACGGTATGCAATTAATGACGGTTAGCTTAGGTGGAAAAGTAGAGCAGGCGAAGCAGCGTGAATACGGTAAAGCGGAGATAAAGGTAGAAAATCAAACTCGTCTATTCTCTCAATTGCCAGAGGAGCAAGTTGTCTGGATGAGCCATGGGGATCTAGTTACAGAAACTCCGGCAGGATTTACGGTTGATGCAACGAGCCCTAGCTGCCCAATTTCAGCAATGAGTAATGAAGAGCGGAAGTTTTACGGTGTTCAATTCCATCCTGAGGTTCGTCATTCTGTATACGGAAATGAATTGTTAAAGAACTTTGTCTTTGGCGTATGTGAATGTGCGGCTAACTGGTCAATGGAAAACTTCATTGAAATGGAAATGAATAAAATTCGCGAATTAGTTGGTGACAAGCAAGTATTATGTGCGTTAAGTGGCGGAGTGGATTCTTCCGTTGTTGCTGTTCTCATCCATAAAGCAATCGGTGATCAGTTAACGTGTATTTTTGTCGACCACGGTTTATTGCGTAAAGGTGAAGCGGATAGTGTAATGAAGACGTTCGCGGAAGGTTTCCATATGAACGTTATCAAAGTCGACGCTAGAGACCGCTTCATGGCAAAATTAGAAGGGGTTTCTGATCCTGAGCAAAAACGCAAAATTATCGGGAATGAGTTTATTTATGTGTTTGATGACGAAGCACATAAGCTAAAAGGAATTGATTTCTTAGCTCAAGGTACTCTTTATACCGATATTATTGAAAGTGGAACAGCCACTGCCCAAACAATTAAATCTCATCACAATGTTGGCGGACTCCCTGAAGACATGCAGTTTACGTTAATTGAGCCGCTCAATACTCTATTTAAAGATGAAGTCCGAGCTTTAGGAACTGAGTTAGGAATTCCAGACGATATCGTGTGGAGACAACCATTCCCTGGACCAGGTCTTGGAATTCGAGTTCTTGGTGCAATCACAGAGGACAAGCTTGAGATTGTTCGGGAATCGGATGCAATTTTACGCGAAGAAATTAAAAAAGCAGGGCTAGATCGTGATATTTGGCAATACTTCACAGTCTTACCAGACATTCGTAGTGTCGGTGTAATGGGAGATGCCCGTACTTATGACTATACAATTGGAATCCGTGCGGTGACTTCAATTGACGGTATGACATCAGACTGGGCCCGCATTCCGTGGGAAGTACTTGAAACGATTTCGACTAGAATCGTGAACGAAGTAGCTCATATAAATCGTGTAGTGTACGATATTACAAGTAAGCCACCAGCAACAATTGAGTGGGAATAGGACAAAACAAAAATACGAACATTAAAAAAGCGAACATGAAAAATGTTCGCTTTTTTGTATTGACTCTCGTTATGTTGATATAGTAATATAAAAAGGTGCTTTAGAATATAATAGATTACATCGTATAATCTTGGGGATAAGGCCCAAAAGTTTCTACCGAGCTGCCGTAAATAGCTTGACTACGAGGTGAAGTGTTAATATAGGGTTAGTATTTAGTTATTATTTTTCCTTTTTTCCCTATTTTTTCCCTTCCTCAAGTCAATGCTTGCGACGCTCGCGAAGCATTTTTTATTTTTCTATAAAAAGACCTTTGAGGAGGAAGAAAATGAAAAAGTATTTTCAATTTGAAGAGCTGGGCACGAATTATCGCCGTGAATTTTTAGGCGGACTTACAACATTTTTAGCAATGGCTTATATTTTGGTCGTTAATCCGATTACGTTAACACTTGCAGATGTACCGGATCTACCAGATGCATTAAGAATGGATCATGGTGCGGTCTTTGTTGCTACAGCTTTGGCTGCTGCTGTCGGTTCTATCATAATGGGTCTATTAGGGAAGTTTCCAATTGCCCTTGCTCCAGGGATGGGATTAAACGCATTCTTTGCTTATACAGTTGTTCTAAGCGGTGGAATTCCTTGGCAGCATGCGCTTGGTGCCGTATTAATTTCGAGTGTTTTCTTCTTACTTTTAACATTATCAGGTATTCGTGAAAAAATTATTAATGCGATTCCTGTTGAATTAAAGCACGCTGTTGGTGCTGGTATTGGTCTATTTATTACCTTTATTGGTTTGAAAAATGCCGGAATCATCGTCGACAACCCAGCTACTCTTGTAGGTTTAGGGGATTTAACAAATGGCAATACCTTGCTCGCTATTTTCGGTATTTTGATTACAGTCATTTTTATGACTAAAGGAATCAATGGCGGCGTATTCTACGGAATGATTATTACAGCTGTTGTTGGAATGATTTTCAATTTGATCGACGTTCCAACAAAAGTAGTAGACGCTATTCCAAGCATTGAACCAACCTTCGGTGCGGTATTTACATCTTTTTCAGATAGCTCATTTTATACTTCAGAAATGCTAGTGATCATTCTTACATTCTTGTTTGTTGATTTCTTTGATAATGCTGGTACGTTAGTAGCGGTTGCGAATCAAGCTGGATTAATGAAAGATAATAAGCTTCCTAATGCTGGTAGAGCGCTATTTGCAGATTCGATTGCATCACTTGTTGGTTCGATCTTTGGTACGTCAACAACTACTTCTTATATTGAGTCTTCTGCAGGGGTTGCCGCAGGAGCAAAAACGGGCTTTGCAGCTTTAGTAACAGCAGGATTTTTCTTGCTTTCCTTATTCTTCTTCCCATTACTATCAGTCATTACTGCGCCGGTTACGTCAGCAGCACTAGTGATTGTTGGGGTTCTAATGGTATCATCTCTAGCGGAAATTAAGTGGTCTAGATTTGAAATTGCGGTTCCTTCGTTCTTAACGATGATCGCAATGCCACTAACTTATAGTATCGCTACTGGTATCGCAGCTGGATTTATTTTCTACCCTATTACAATGATCATGGCTGGAAAGAGAAAAGACATTCATCCAATCATGTATATATTCTTTGTAATTTTCGTTTTGTATTTTATCTTCTTAAAAGAATAGACTATCGAAAGGGCCATGAAATTCATGGCTCTTTTTTTAGTTCAACACATTGATGTATTCGTTTGCATTTTTTATATTGACTTACTTTTGTGCCTCCATTAAGATGTTTATACGAGTCGGAAAATGTCGAAACGGGGAGAGCCAATGAGGGTAGAAGTTGATAAAGTTCTTAATAACAATGTTCTAATTGCCATTCACTCCTCTTTTGGTGAAGTAGTGCTCATCGGTAAAGGAGTTGGATTTAATCGCAAAAAAGGGGATTTAATGGATACAAACTCCGTCGAAAAACTTTTCGTTTTGAAAAATGAAAAGGAGCGGCAGGACTATATTAAACTCCTTCCATTTGTAGATAATGATATGCATGAGGTCATTATTTCTGCAATTGATTTAATCAAAACAAAAGTCAACGCACCTTTAAATGAACATATTCATGTCGCGTTAACTGACCATCTTATGTTCACCTTTAACCGAATTTCAAATGGGATGGAAGTAAGAAATCCTTTTTTGGTTGAAACAAAAACTCTATATCCTTTTGAATATGGTATTGCCCAAGCGGTAGTAAACCATATTACTGCAAAAACAGGCATCCACCTTCCGGAAGGTGAGCTTGGGTTTATTGCTTTGCACATTCATAGTGCTGTCATGAATCGAGATTTATCTGAAGTAAACTACGACTCACAGTTAGTCACAAAATTAATTAATATGATTGAAGATCAATTAAAAATAAAAATAAATAAAGACAGCATTGATTATACAAGGCTTATTCGCCATCTGCGCTACACGATTGAGCGGGTTAAAAACGGGGAACGAGTTGAGGAACCAGAAAAAATATCTTCCCTATTGAAAGAGGAGTATCCTGTGTGTTACAATCTATCATGGAAACTCATTAAAGTTTTACAACAAGCATTATCCAAGCCAGTTTTTGATGCAGAAGCTGTTTATCTTACAATGCATCTTCAACGGCTCCAGAAAAAAATTAAATAACCGTCATTATCATTTTTTTACGTGTTACTGATTCGATCAGGCATGAGTAAAGAAGGGTAATTGAAATGAAAGTTTTTGGGTAACCTACTCTTAAGCTTTCCTTTCAGTTTACACTCCTTTATTCATGCCTTTTTATTTTGCTTGAATGTAAGCGATTAATGAGAAAATCAAAATTTTGGAGGTCATTATATGTTCAAAAAAGCTTTTGGTGTCTTGCAAAAAGTTGGTAAAGCATTAATGTTACCGGTAGCTCTTTTACCTGCAGCGGGGATCTTGTTGGCACTTGGTGCAGCGTTAAGAAACCCGACATTGATTGAAATTGCTCCGTTTTTAGAAAGCGGCGGAGTTGCGATGGTTGCATCAGTTATGCAAGGGGCAGGGGACGTTGTGTTTGGTAACTTACCATTATTGTTCGCTGTTGGTGTAGCTGTCGGGTTAGCTGGCGGTGAAGGGGTAGCTGGTTTAGCTGCAATCATTGGTTACTTGATTATGAATGTTACGATGGGAACTGTTCTTGGCGTTACTCCTGGTGATAATATTGTGGGACACACAGTTAGACTTGGTATACCTACATTAGAAACAGGTGTTTTTGGTGGTATCATTGTTGGTATCATCGCCGCATCTCTGTACAATAAGTTTTATGAAATTGAATTACCTTCTTATTTAGGTTTCTTTGCGGGTAAACGGTTTGTTCCAATTGTAACTGCAGGAACAGCAGTTTTACTCGGCTTGGTAATGTTAGTCGTTTGGCCGCCAATTCAGTCAGGGTTAAATGCCTTCTCGCAAAACATGGTTCATGCGAACTTAACCCTTTCTGCATTTATTTTTGGGGTAATTGAACGGTCATTAATCCCATTTGGTTTACATCATATTTTCTATTCGCCATTCTGGTATGAATTTGGAGAGTACATTCCAAAAGGTGGAGGGACACCAGTTCGCGGTGACCAGGCTATTTTTATGGCTCAAATTAGAGACAATGTTCAAAACTTGACAGCTGGTACTTTCATGACAGGTAAATTCCCATTCATGATGTTCGGTTTGCCAGCTGCTGCATTAGCTATTTACCAAGAAGCACGCCCTGAAAAAAAAGTTTTTGTAGGTGGATTAATGGCATCCGCAGCTTTAACTTCATTCTTAACAGGGATTACAGAGCCAATTGAATTCTCATTCTTATTCGTTGCACCAATACTATTCGGAATCCACGCAATCTTTGCTGGTTTATCCTTTATGACAATGCATCTGTTAAATGTAAAAATCGGGATGACTTTCTCTGGTGGTTTAATTGACTACATCTTATTCGGTCTAATTAACCCGCAAACAAATGCATGGTTAGTAATTCCAGTAGGTCTTGTGTTCGCGGTAGTTTATTACTTTGGTTTCCGTTTTGCAATCCGTAAGTTTAACTTAAAAACTCCAGGTCGTGAACTGGAAGAAGAAGAGTCTGGAGCAGTAACTGGACAAACAAGTGATTTACCTTATAACATTCTTGAAGCAATGGGTGGCCAAGAAAATATTTCGCATCTTGACGCTTGTATCACTCGTCTTCGTGTATCAGTAAAAGATATTAAAAATGTTGACAAGGATCGTTTGAAAAAGTTAGGTGCTGCAGGTGTTCTTGAAGTAGGAAACAACATCCAGGCAATTTTTGGCCCACGTTCAGAAACAATTAAAGGTCAAATGCAGGATATCATTTCTGGTAAAAAACCAAGAGCAGTTCAAACAGCAACTTCAGGTGCAAACAAAGTAGAGAAGCAAATTGAGGATGTCAATCCAGCTGTTCTACAAAATGAAAATATTAAAGAAGAATCCATTATTTCGCCAATTAAAGGTGAAATTAAACCAATTACCGAAGTTCCTGATGCAGTATTTTCAGGTAAGATGATGGGGGATGGCTTTGCAATCCTTCCAACTGATGGGACCATCGTATCCCCTGTAGATGGAAAAATCATTAATCTATTCCCAACAAAACATGCGATCGGAATTTTATCTGATGGCGGAAGAGAAATTCTTATTCATGTTGGTATCGATACGGTTAACCTTAAAGGTCAAGGTTTTGAAGCGCTTGTTTCAGAAAATGACCGTATTGTGAAGGGGCAACCATTGTTGAAGGTTGATTTAGACTTTGTTAAACAAAATGCTCCATCCATTATTACTCCGATTGTGTTTACTAACCTTGCACAAAACGAGACTGTTGTCCTTAAGAAACAAGGCTCAGTAAATTTAAAAGAAGAAAATATTATTTCCTTTACAAAATAATGATAAAGCCGAACTCGTTTTCAGAGTTCGGCTTTTTTCATTATTACTTTTAAAACTTTTGAAGAAGGTATGTGTAAATTGGTTGAGATTTCCACTATAAACTTGTTGATTTAATATTATAAGGGTGATATTATATAGAAACCGCCTTGAAGAAAGGTTAACAACAAAAAAAGATTTTAAAAAAGTTGTTGACTCTTGGTTGGTAACGAGATATACTAAGAAAGTTCGCTTCTGGCGGACGCGAAAAATTGCTCTTTGAAAACTAAACAAACAAACGTCAACAAACAATAAATATCGTGTTTCTTCTATATAATAGAAGTTCACGAGCCAACGTAACTTTATGAGCT
>NZ_JBKFGH010000048.1:0-16094 GCF_051233475.1 Neobacillus terrisolis
CGACATGTGGAGCTGACTGATACTAATCGATCGAGGACTTAACCAAATTAAGTTCTAGGTGAACTCGTTTTACAACTTCTTCTTCATTATCTAGTTTTGAGAGAATGAAAAATTTCTCTTGCAAAAATCACAAAAGCCATTATAATTAATAATGTCCTTGTGAAAATAGTCTGGTGGCGATAGCGAGAAGGTCACACCCGTTCCCATACCGAACACGGAAGTTAAGCTTCTCAGCGCCGATGGTAGTTGGGGGCTCTCCCCCTGTGAGAGTAGGACGCTGCCGGGCTGTTACAAATTTTATTATTCCGCAGTAGCTCAGTGGTAGAGCAATCGGCTGTTAACCGATCGGTCGTAGGTTCGAGTCCTACCTGCGGAGCCAATTGGAGAGCTGTCCGAGTGGCCGAAGGAGCACGATTGGAAATCGTGTAGGCGGGTAACCCTGTCTCAAGGGTTCAAATCCCTTGCTCTCCGCCATTTAACTTTATATTTTTGGCCCCTTGGTCAAGCGGTTAAGACACCGCCCTTTCACGGCGGTAACACGGGTTCGAATCCCGTAGGGGTCACCATTCAGTGGAGGATTAGCTCAGCTGGGAGAGCATCTGCCTTACAAGCAGAGGGTCGGCGGTTCGAGCCCGTCATCCTCCACCATTTCTAAATTAATATTATTTTTACCGTCGCGGGGTGGAGCAGCCCGGTAGCTCGTCGGGCTCATAACCCGAAGGTCGCAGGTTCAAATCCTGCCCCCGCAATTAAATGGTCCGGTAGTTCAGTTGGTTAGAATGCCTGCCTGTCACGCAGGAGGTCGCGGGTTCGAGTCCCGTCCGGACCGCCATTTATGGCTCAGTAGCTCAGTCGGTAGAGCAAAGGACTGAAAATCCTTGTGTCGGCGGTTCGATTCCGTCCTGAGCCACCATTAATTAACTTAATATGTGGTGGGGTAGCGAAGTGGCTAAACGCGGCGGACTGTAAATCCGCTCCCTTTGGGTTCGGCGGTTCGAATCCGTCCCCCACCACCATTTTATAGGGGTATAGTTTAAAGGTAGAACGAAGGTCTCCAAAACCTTTGGTGTGGGTTCGATTCCTACTACCCCTGCCAAAATAAATTTTATGGCGATTGTGGCGAAGTGGTTAACGCATCGGATTGTGGTTCCGACATTCGTGGGTTCGATTCCCATCAGTCGCCCCATTTAAAACAAATACTATTGGGCTATAGCCAAGCGGTAAGGCAACGGACTTTGACTCCGTCACTCGTAGGTTCGAATCCTGCTAGCCCAGCCATTTTCGCGGAAGTAGTTCAGTGGTAGAACACCACCTTGCCAAGGTGGGGGTCGCGGGTTCGAATCCCGTCTTCCGCTCCAATATTTATTAATGGCGGCATAGCCAAGTGGTAAGGCAGAGGTCTGCAAAACCTTTACCACCGGTTCGAATCCGGTTGCCGCCTCCATTATTTCATCAATGTTCAACTGTTATATAACGCCGGGGTGGCGGAACTGGCAGACGCACAGGACTTAAAATCCTGCGGTAGGTGACTACCGTACCGGTTCGATTCCGGTCCTCGGCACCATAAAATTCATACCGCGCCGGTGTGGCGGAATTGGCAGACGCGCACGACTCAAAATCGTGTTCCTTCTGGAGTGTCGGTTCGACCCCGACCACCGGTATAAAAAAAGACAGGACAATTTGTTCCTGTCTTTTTTAGTTGATAAATATAATATTTTCATTTACCACGGTCCTTGATACTGTGGTATTTTTCGTTTATGGAGATAAAGTGACAATTGTTCATTTTTTCCAAGAAGGTGGTTCAATCTAAACGAAATATTCACTCCTCCAATGTTTACATGTGAAAAAAGTGGTAGAGAAATTTAAGCAGAATAGTCAATTGGAAAAAGTACATAATATCGATATTCGCTAAACAAAAAAGGAGCCGGGCGGTTTTTGCCCGGTTTTTCTTATCGATAAATAGCAGTTCACTGTATAGCCACTGATTCAATCATCCGTTTATTATTTTGTGTATCGTGACATAGGAAAAGCCAGAACCCTGTAATAACGCTAACTAAAAACATCTATAGTCAAAAGATTAGTGTTACCTTGCTTCATTTTTGACAATAGTCTTTTAAACCTATTTTTTATTGAAACTAAAGTTTTGTAAATTTTGGTCGATATATATAATATAGGTTTTTTTGTTATTATTTGACTATTAAACTTACAATTTTAAAAAATAAAGATAAATCATTGAAAGATAGGGAGGCAAAGTCACAACCTACGAATACAATGCTGCCAACGAAATGACCCGCGCTGGTGACAGTGGGTACATCTATGATGCCAACGGAAATCTTGTCGAGAAAAATAGTAAACAAGGTACCGTTAAGTATAAATACACAGAAGATAATCGATTAAAAGGCGTCTATTATTCGGATGGCCAAGAGGTAGAATACGATTATGATGCTTAGGAAGAAAAGTGTTCCGGACTTCCACTTCCTATGATTTGAATTATTTAAAATCACATGTAAACAATGGCAATGGAAACGGTCGATGGAATGCCATTGATAATGGAAACGGTGCAAAAGTTGGCCTACACAAACAACTTGACGGTGCTTTATCGATGGATACGACCCATTATATGTATAACGGGACCACATCGGATGTGTTGAAGGAATACGGCCCAGAAGGCCAGCCTCTGGCAGAATACTATTGGGCGAACGGCCAAGTAGGCTCTCGTAAAATGTTCGGCTTCCACGGGGATAAAACCTCTGGATGGGCAGGAAACATTCGCACGCGGGGCGGTCTCCTGTACTATAACTATGATGCTATAGGAAATGCCATAGGCATAGACGACCGTGTTGGCGATACCGTCATGAATTATCGTTACGATGCCTTCGGCAATCTCTTTACAGATATGCCGGCACCATACAATGCGACAGGGTATACGGGGAAAAACTACGATCCAGTAGCTGGGTTAATGGACTACAGTGCTCGTTGGTACAGCCCAACGGTTGGTCGATTCCTTACAGAGGATTCGGTCATCGGGGATTTAAGTAACCCACAATCCTTAAACCGCTATGCCTACGTCATGAATAATCCGGTAAATATGGTCGATCCAAGTGGTCATGTTCCGGAGTGGGTGAGAAATCAACAGGACTATTCCTTGCAGTACGATCAAGGCGGGACCACGTATGTGGAGCTCTGGAATTATATCGCTGGTTCTTATCAGAAGCAGACATCACCGACGTCTCTTGTGGATACTATTCAGACGAACAAGTATTATCAACAAACCTACCAGCAAACGGTAACAGAATCTTGGGACTACGATTACACGAAGTATTTCATCATCAACGATATTCCGGAAGAATTACCGCAATTCGATGAGATAATAACCTTTAGCGAAACCAATGTTCTAGAGCGGTACAATGTCATCACTGCCAATGAACTCATGGAACAAAACGCTAGTGAAATTGCTTCTTACGGGGCACCACCGTATGCCCGAGTTGTCTATAGCTCAAGTACATTAGATGGAGTACCATTTTCCAGTGATATGATCTATGGTGGTCAAAGGTCAGCCTGCAGTACAACGAAATGATGCGTCAAATAACAGCGCATACGAAGCAAATACAGGTCCAACGTACAAATGGATTTTTCTCCACAGCATGGAATATCGCAAGCAATGCGGACTGGAAACAAGTGGGTATAGGTGCCCTTCAGGCTATAGGAGGTGGCTTCACAGCTATTGGTGGGGCAAGTTTTGCGGTCGCCACATCTACGACGGGTGTAGGTGCTGTTGCTGGAGGATTGGTAGCTGTCTACGGGGTAAATAATGCTACAGCAGGACTGCTTACCATCGCAGATGCCTTTACAAGGGGCACTACTTTTCAGACTAAAAATATAATGCGAGAAGCAGTTGGAACAGCCGGAAGTACCTTTGGATTAAGAAATCAAGCCACCCAATTTTACGATAATACCGAAATAGTCGGCGGAATTGCGTTTGGTGGTTACGGTTTAGTAAAATCTGCCCCAACAATAATTAGTAGTACGGGGAATACGATAAAAAACGTTAAAAATGTATTTAAGACGTCTTCTAAGGGTACGGATAATCTTATTAAAATTGATGCAAATGCAGTAAAACATGCAGATGTAGGAGACTTTACTATTTATCCTAAAATTGGAGCAGTATCTAGAATGAAAGGTGGCGGACATGGTCAATCTAATCTTGATTATCTAAATTCACATGGAATTGAATATAACATTGTGAAAACATACGATAATGGAGTTCGAATTGGAAACGTACCATTGCATAAGACTCCGTCAAAAAGAACAGGTACAAACCAAGCTTGGTTCCCTGAATCTTGGAGTTCAACAGATATTCAAAAAGCAGGAGAGTCCGTTGCAAATTTACCAAACAATATTAATTTGCCTAATGGAACAGTGATGTTTGGAAATTACAATGGTGTTAGAGTCGGGGTAATAAAAACTAATGGGCAAGTGGGGACGATATTCCCGGATGCAACTAGACAGCCATAAAAAATTAAAGGAGGATCAATGGATTGAATGTAGAGAAGGTAAGAGAGGTTTTAAGAGCAAGATTAGCATTACATGATGAGAATGACTATGAAATCGACAGATGTCGAAATGACTTAATAGAACTTTTAAGTAAAGACGTAGGATATACAATAGGTTTTTTGACAACTTGTTCTAAAGAGGAGCTTCTTACGGTAAGTGAAGTCTTCGAAGAAATTGCTTATAACTTACAAAGCCAGCAATATATTCAGTGCTTAGAAGGCTTGGATAAGAAGTATCCAGAGCTTAACCTTACTAGTTCAGTTACTGTTGCTAAAAGTTTTATGGGTTAATAGATATTTGAAACGTTTCACACCTCCTTGGTTTGAGAGGGAGTCACCCTAAGTAAATGTCTAATTTACTATGGGGGCAAGGGATAGATATATTGTTTTGCCACAAGGTTATTGCTAGATTGTTAGGTTTACAACAGTGGGTGAAAATAAAAAAATTTAAAGATTCAAGATCAAATACTAATCCGCTTAATAATCATAGAGTTAAGTTAATGTGCACAACTTATTAAACCTTGATTGGCTTTTAGCCTTTCAAGTTTTTTTTATTTTTATAAGTTTTATGGTTATACAATTACTTAATATTTGAATCAAAAACTCATGACGGTTAACTGTCATACGAGATTGATTACAGTGACATTTAAATAAAACAATAACATTTACTACTTGATTTATTTTTGCACACGAGCATGACAAAGCTCGTATTGTTAAGGAAGGAAAGCGAGGGATTATTTGGAAGTAAATAAAAATAAAGGAATTATGATTAGTGTAACTTGAATGATGCTATCATGAAATTCAGAGCTCATGAAGGTGGCACCATCATGGAGTTTGATTTTAATACTTTGTTAGGGTGAAAAGTACGACAAATAGGCGAGATGACATTTTACATGGCAGGGATATTTATGACATGGAATGGTTAATAAACTAACGAGAGCGTACTGCACGTGGCGATAAAACAATGGGTAACGTGAAAGGGTGTTTTTATATTGCTTTGGCTTTTTAATTTTGGGTTGTATTTTTATTTGAGACGGTCGTATAATACTCGCTATTCGTAAAAAGCGTTACACAAATTTTAATTTTCGTTACGGGAGGGTGAAAAGTTGAACGTTGTTGGGTATACACGAGTCTCGACTCAAGGGCAAGCAAGAGATGGATACAGCTTGAAATATCAAGAAGAAGAAATCAAAGCATACTGAAAAGAACAAGGTTTACGCTTGATACATATATTTAGAGATGAAGGAATAAGTGGTGCAAAACTGAATGAAGAAGCAATGGAAATAGACAGGGTGGGCTTACAGAATATGTTGGCTCACCTTTCGTCTGTCAAGTTTGATTATGTGGTGGTGCTCAACACAAGTCGATTGTGGCGGTCGGATATTGTCAAGGTGCTCATACAACGAGAGTTAAAGAAATATGGTTGTGAGATTAAAAGCATTGAACAGCCTTCGTGCAGTATCCATAAAAAAGACCCAAACGACTTTTTGGTAAACGGCTTGATGGAATTATTAGACCAATACCAACGGCTTGAAATTACTTTAAAGCTAACAAAAGGGAGAAATAAAAAGGCGAAGGAGGGTGGTTATGCAGGTGGTCGGGCAACGTTTGGCTACCAGAAACAAAAAGGTGAAAAGGAACTAAAGATACATAACGGTCATGCAGAAGTAGTGAAACGGTTGTTTGAACTTAAACAGCTACATAGGAAATGGTCACTGTCTATGTTGGCAGAAGCATTAAATAAGGAGGGTTATCGAACAACACAAGGTAAAGCATTTACGAAAGTGCAAGTGAAACGCATTTTAGACCGAGAAAGCTTATATCAAGGGATATATACATATGGACAAATACAGGCAAATGGAAAACATGAAGCAATAATTTAATAGGTTACTTAAAAAAGGGACTCATTTTCTTATAAGTTCATATGAAGAGATGAAAATGGATAGGCTTTCGTACCAATGCGCACCAATTGGTGAACGCTCGAACTAAGGTTGCCGATATTTTCATTTAATTGAATAGGAGGATGAGTCAATGCACGAAAAACAGAAACATTTGTATGTTGGAGTAGACTTGCATAAGCAACACCATGTGGCAGTGGTCATTAATTGTTGGCAAGAGAAGTTAAAGGAAATAAAATTTGAAAATAAACCGTCTGCCTTCCCAACTTTTTTATTGGATATTGATAAACTAATAGAAGAAGGAATGACACCTGTATTTGGTTTAGAAGATGTAGGTGGCTATGGCAGATCGTTAGCACAGTTTTTAACCGACCATGGACAGGTTGTAAAAGAAGTAAACCCAGCACTTTCATACGCTGAACGAAAAAGCCATATGACCACACAAAAGAGTGATAGCTGGGATGCAGAATGTGTGGCACGCATTTTGTTGAATAAACTGAACCATTTGCCAGATGCAAAACCGCATGATCTATTTTGGTCGATACAACAATTGGTTACTAGAAGAAAAGCATTAGTAAAGGCACAAGGTGCTTTGAAGAACCAATTGCATATTCAATTGAACCACCATTATCCAAGCTATAAGAAGTTTTTCTCAGAGGTGGACGGAAAAACAGCACTAGCATTTTGGAAAAGGTACCCTTCACCTTCATGTTTAGAAGGTGTAAGTATTAAACAATTGACTACCTTTTTATTAGAAGTGAGCAACAATACTTGTTCGGTGAAAAAAGAAACACGAGACTTTTTGGTAGAAAGCTTTGTCCGCCACATTTTATTTGGAAAGCAGGAAATAGGCAAGGTGGAAAGAGAATTAAAACAGTTAATGAGTTTACTAGACTTTCAACTAGACTCCATGCCAGGTATTGACCTCGTAACTGCTTCCTCTTTAATTGCAGAGATAGGTGACGTAAGACGCTTTCAAACGCCAACAAAATAGCACGATTCGCGGGGATTGCGCCTGTTTACTTTGGCTCTGGTGGGAAAGGTAAGGAACAAAAAAGCAAACAAGGAAATCGGGCACTACACGCCTTATTTTACAACCTCGCAGTCCAACAAGTACAAGTTGCTAAAGGGAGTAAATTGCCACGGAATTCAGTGTTTCATGCCTATTACCAACGAAAACTTAAGGAAGGTAAAACAAAGGGACAAGCATTGGTGTGCATTATGAGAAGGCTTGTGAACATTATTTACGGCATGATGAAGCATAAAACATCCTATGAATTACCGATAATAAAAGAGAAGGAAGTAGTTTTATAGAGGTTTATAAAGGTTGTTTTTTTATTAGCAGCATTTAAGATTACAAATTAGGGTACGGGTGAAACTACATCGTACTAAAGAGTTCAAGGTGGAGAAATGCCAAATGCAAGTCAAGTTAGAATTCAGGTCGATAAAAAAGGGAAAATGGTAATTCCTAATAAAGATGTAAACTTGAATGTTAGCGCAGGGACTAGGGAACATGCCGAATTTTTCTTGCAAAAAGAGGTAATGGAGCAGAAATTGTAGAAGTTGAAGTACCGAGATGGTTTGATGATTTTGTAAAAGAAAATTCAATACCTCAGTATAAGTACAAATCTAATCCACTTAATCAGGGGGGGACAGCACCAAAAGTGGTTGACCCTAGTACGCCGGGAACATCATATGAATTTCCTGCACCGTGGATTGAGTGGCTTGAAGAGTATGGTAAAATAAAGAAATAAGAATAGCGAGGCACATGAATACTGAGAAGGAGGTACATTGCTTAACAATCCCAAGTATGCTGAAACTATAATAGTTCTAGTAAAATATAAGAAATCATATAAATGGTTTATTACAGATAAGGAGATATGGTTTTTAGATTTGAAAAAATTAATATCTTCTTATCTTGAGAAAGGATTTAAAATTCATAATCCTGATGACTTTTCTGAGAGATTTGATATTGCAGTAGTAAACGAGGACACGGTGGAAGAATTTTTACAAAAAATTGGTAAATTAGAGGTGAGTAATGAAGAGTTAAGGAAGATTTTAGTGCAGAGAGCATATAGTCATATTTCTGATATGCTACCTTCTCTATACGTGGATTTTGATGAAAAGAAGTTGACATCTTTCTATCCTGAGCCTGCATCTTATGAACTATATGTACCGAATGGGTGGCTAGGGAAGTGTGAGCAATTTATGGGACACATTCCTGAGGACAATCGTTACTGGATAGTCAATGGTGACAATTTATTTTTAAAAGGAGAGTAACAATGAATAAAGCAGAAACCTTTACGATAATGAAAGATATGTTCGGTAAAAAGGGAAGTGAAGAACAAGTAGAAGGGCTTACACTAATAATTGATGGAAAGCTGAAAGAAGTCTTTGATACTATTATAGCCAAATCAGATGATTATAATAATTATACTGATGTACTTAGTAGTGTGATTGTGCATGGGATAAATGAAATTATTGGTAACATTCAATAATTTATTGGAGGGCTATCTAGTGACGAATTAACCCAATATATATAACTAATAACACTATAACCCTGTAATACCCATATAAAGATTTTGCTATTTCTTTTGTACGTATAAAGAACGTCGAAAAGTTTAACCTATTTCATGCAAAAACGAAACAATGAGCAGGGTGATTATGGTCAGATACCACCATAATCACCCTGTTTTTATTATCTTCGTTTTTTCTCCCATGCTTATGAAAATATTTAATTCCTGTTTGCAACTGGGCGATAAGGGGGAAATTAACAGATACATAAGGAAAACAAACAAAAAGAAATAATGAATAAATGAATAGGACACATGGACGATTTTCTCTGAAATCCTAACTCATGATGGTTGTACCATCATGGAGTATTGTTTTAATACTTGGAGGGACTGATTAGGAACGAGAATTGGGCGAGATGACATTTTACATAACAGGGGTAGTTATGACATGGAGTAACTAACAAACTAACGAGAATGACAAAGCTCGTGGCGATAAACAAGGGTATCGTAAAAGAGTGGTCCTATTTTGCCATGGTTTATAAATCTTGGGTTGTATTTTTACTAGAGAGGGTCGTATAATACTCGCTATTCGTTTAAAAGCGATACACAAATTACAATTTATGTAATGTGAGGTTAAGAAATTGAATGTTGTCAGGTAAGGCAGCCCAGCAGTACAACGAAATAATGCGTCAAATAGCAGCGCATACGAAGCAAACGCAGTCCAGAGTGGAACCTGATTATTACAAAGATGTAATAGAATTGACACCTGAAGAGCAAATGATGATTTTAGAAAGTCCGTACGCCTCTCCAATTGACAAAGTGAAGGTAGAATTGAGGATGGCATACGACAGTATTCTAATCACAAAAATTCCTAAAGCAGTAGAGGTTGTTAATTCAGCTTTAGGAGTACTTGAAAGTAAACTTAAACAAGCCATTAGCAACTTTAAGGGTACGAGTGAATCTAAATTAAAATTAAAATAAATTCCCTAATGAATCATTACCTCCAAATGGAAAGAAGATAGATTTTACAATTGAAGACGGAATGATAAAAGGATTAAATGGTCAAAGAAATGTGGATTTTGTAATTAATAACAACGGTAAACTCAATATTGGCAATAAGCATCACTACCTAGGTAATGCTCAGGATGTAAAAGTGGCAGGTCAATTAAAGCTAGACGGTCAAGGTAGAATAAGAAGAATTGATAATTTATCAGGGCGCTACAGACCAACAGTTGATGAAGCGATGAACTATCCAGAGCTATTTAGACAAAATGGCTTAAATATCAAGAATTCATGGTTGGAATTGTATGGTATTAAAGTTGTTGAAAGCGGGTTTGTAGAAAGCATTAATAAAGCAGTAAGTAAAAAAATAAAGTAGGTGGAATTTATTGGATACAGAGAGTTTGAAAAGTAATTTGATAATCTGTATTAATGAATTAAATATAATGGAAGGTGATAATATTAAGTTTAGAGTAGTTCCAATTGTTGAAAATGGAAAAAGCCAAAACTCTACTGATGATTATATGAGATTAAATATATTAAATCCAAAGAACTTGGAAAATAGATTTTTTGACTTAGACAAAGTAGTTAAGATTCTTTCAGGACCACATTCAACATTTCCTATATGGATTAATGTTGAGATGATTAGTAACAAAAATACAGAATATATAATTGAATTGAAGACAAGTGTGAGATTTAGAAAACCAAGTTTATTAAGGAATCAGGAAACTGGCCATCCACCATTTAGGGCTATAATAAAGTAAATGCAAAAATTCAAACGCAAAGGGTTGCAATAACTACAGGCAAGCAAAGGGTTTATTGTAGGTGCAAATCCAGTGTCCATATAATAGGAGGAAAAAAATAAAAATATACTTAGAGTATCAGTGCTATCCAATGTGGATTTACGATGAAGATGGAGAGCTAGTTGATAATAATATTGCTAGTGAACTTATGAATGAGCCATCGATTGTTAAAGCGCTAGATGAAATTCAAGAAACGAATAATAACTTATTCGAGGATAACGAAGTGAGTTTTGAATTTAAGGGTTTTCCACAGGAACAAGATAGAGAGCATTTTCTACGTTTAGTTAGCGAAACCGTCAATTCCATTGAAAGCAAATTAAGTGATAGTTATAAGGTCGAAAACAAAATAATTATTTGAGGGTTTATTACCTTGATTGGCTAAATGCCTTTCAAGGTTTTTTGATAATTGTTACCATCCCATTTGTTCAAATAACACTTTTTAACTGTTATAATTTAACAATAGTGTAGTAAATATTGGTTCGCCCCATTTGTAATGGGGGTTAAAGTGGGTTTGTTTTATTTATTGGACATAGTAAAAATTTTTATGAGTTTTTAGAGGTATATCAATCATTTCTTAGATAAATATAAGAATACTCATTTTGGGAGGAGTAGAACTTTGAAAAAATTTATGCTGATCGGCTTAGGTATTATTCTTGCAGCTTCAGTGGGTATTTATTTTTACTTGGACAAGAGTGATCCTGTTGCTGTATACTCTGAAGCGCAGCAGGATAAAGCCAAGGCAGAATTAGATAAGAGTTTTGAAACGCTCACGCCTCAAGGTGAAATGCCGGAATATGAAACGATGACTGAGTTTGAATTATTGGATGAGGTTCATGGCATGACACATCAAAAGGTACTGGCTGAGCAAAAATGGGGTTCATCTGAAATCACTAAAGATAAAGTAGTTAAGTTATATGAGATTGTAAAAAATAAAAATTTTAAAAATGCTGAGATTCGAAGCATGCTATTGGAAATCCTTGAGCCTTGGACTCGTGGTGATTTTAGTAATGCGGTGGAGGATCATAATAGAATATGGAATTATAAAGAAGGAAATGTTGGGGAAGCTGAACGATTATTAACGCCAGTGGAAGAACAGAAATATATTGAAAAGCAGTTTAGATAATCATTCCCTTGTAGAAATTAACATTTTGTCGAATAAAAAATATCCAAAAAACTTTCACTTAACCGATTGACAATCTTTTTTTTATTTAGTAATATACCCCTAAGGGTATATGTTTAACATAAATTTAAGGGGGATTATGGTGAAAGAGTTAACGACTAAGGATGTTGTAGCCTTATTAAATGAAGGAAAATCAGTAAATATTATCGATGTCCGCGAAGTGGATGAGGTTGCTGCAGGAAAGATTCCTGGAGCAGTAAATATCCCATTAGGATTGATTGGCGATAGTTTGAATGACCTGGATCAAACCAAAGAATATATTATGGTTTGTCGCTCAGGAGCTCGAAGTGGCAGAGCAACACAGTTTTTAGAGAGTCAAGGATATCAAGTAAGCAATATGAAAGGCGGAATGCTTGCTTGGAATGGTGAAATAGTGTAATTTTTTTAATATCAATAATACCCTACTGGGTAATTAATCGGAGGATTAGATGGAAGCTATTAAATCAATCAAAACAAATCTCGTTTTAGATGTTAAAGGATTAGCCTGTCCAATGCCTGTTGTGAAAACAAAAAAGGCTATGAATGAATTATTGGAAGGGCAAGTTTTAGAAATTCAAGCGACAGATAAAGGATCGAAAGCTGACTTAAAAGCATGGTCACAAAACTCAGGTCATCAATATTTAGGTGTGTTTGAAGAAGAGAATGTTATTAAGCATTTTATTCGAAAGGCAACCAATGATGAAAATGTAGAAAAAAAACATCCAAATGTAGCTACTAATGAAGAATTAGCTGAGCTACTTCAAAAAGAAGAAAACCTTGTCGTTTTAGATGTAAGGGAAGAAGCTGAATATGCTTTTAATCATATTCCTAATGCTGTTTCGATTCCTTTAGGAGAATTAGAACAACGATTTAATGAATTAAATAAAGAAGATGCCATCTATGTTGTATGTCGAACAGGCAGCAGAAGTGACTTTGCCGCTCAAATCTTAACGAAGAATGGATTCAAGAACGTAATAAATGTATTGCCAGGCATGAGCGAATGGACTGGAAAAACAACTGGATTAAATAATTAACAGAAATCAGGAGGATTAATTATGAATAAGAAAGTAGCAATTATTGCAAGCAATGGTGGATTATTTGATGCATATAAAGTTTTTAATATTGCCACAGCGGCGGCCTCGATGGACCAAGAAGTAGCAATCTTTTTTACCTTTGAAGGACTAAATCTCATTCATAAAGAAGCTTATCAGCAATTACCAATGCCTGAGGGAAAAGAGCATTTTGCTGAAGGATTTACAAAGGCTAATGTCCCAGCAATAACTGAACTCGTTGAAATAGCTCAGGATCTTGGTGTTAAATTCATTGGCTGTCAAATGACTATGGACGTAATGGGATTAGAAGCAAGTGACTTTGTTGATGGAATTGAAGTTGGTGGAGCAGTTTCATTCTTAGAGTTTGCAAAAGATGCGACAACGTTGACTTTTTAATATAGAAATAAAGGTTTAATTTTTTTAGAAATTTTAATACCTATATGGGTATATAGGAGGAGTAAACATATGCAAGCTATTACTGCACAGGAAATAAATCAATTGATTGTAGATAAAGAGCCGCTTTTTATACTGGATGTTCGTAATGAAGAGGATTTTAAAGATTGGAAAATTGAAGGAGAGAATATTGAATATTTAAATGTTCCATATTTTGATCTAATTGATGGTGTTGAACCAGTATTAGATAAGATTCCAAATGACAAAAAAGTCTTAGTGGTTTGTGCAAAAGAAGGATCTTCTTTAATGATTGCTGAGATGTTAACGGAAAAGGGATTAGAAGTTTCCTATTTGAAAGATGGAATGAAAAGCTGGAGTGAATATTTATATCCAACAAAAGTGTATGAAGACGAAGACGTTACTGTACACCAACTTATCCGTGTTGGCAAAGGCTGCCTATCTTATTTTGTAACATCCGGTGGGGAAGCATTGGTTGTGGATCCGTCTCGATTCATTGATCAATATACCGCTTTTGCTGAAGCTCAAGGTGTGAAAATAACTCATATTGTTGATTCACACTTACATGCGGATCATATTACTGGAGGACGCGAATTGGCAGAAAAAACGGGTGCGAAATACTACCTTATGAAATCTGAAGGTGCTGTTTTCGATTTCGAACCGCTAGAGCAACACGATAAGATTGAATTCGCCAATATTAAATTAGAGGTGTTAGCAGTAAAAACACCTGGACACACACCTGGAAGTGTCTCATTCTTTGTAAATCAGAAATTATTATTCTCCGGAGATACAATCTTCGTTTCTGGTTTAGGACGTCCTGACTTAGGTGGTAAGGCACGAGAGTGGGCTGTTGATCTTTACGAAACAATCTATAGTAAAGTCTCTCAAATTGCTGATGATGTCATCGTATTACCAGGGCACTATGCAGATTTTCACGGTGAAATAAATGATCAAGGGTATATTGGAAACACATTGGGAAATATTCGAAAAGTCAATGATATCATGGCAGGTAAATCAGTGGATGAGTTTGTGGAACATGTAGCAGCATCTGCATCAACGGATACACCGCCAAACTTTGAAGATATTGTTGCCATTAATAGAGGTGTAAAAGAGGCGACAATTGAAGAACAGCAGGAACTCGAAATTGGGCCAAATCGTTGTGCGGTTCACCATTCACATTAATATCGTTTTAAAAGGGGAATAGAAAAGGGGAACCGCTCTGGTCCCCTTTTCTTAAAGGAGGAAATTCTTTTGAGTTTAGGATTTATAGTCACAATCTTCCTTATTGGATTTATAGGATCATATATTTCTGGTATGTTAGGGATTGGCGGCTCAATTATTAAATATCCGATGCTGCTTTATATACCGCCATTATTTGGTTTCGCTGCTTTTAGCGCTCATGAAGTATCAGGGATTAGTGCGGTTCAAGTGTTTTTTGCGACGATTGCTGGGGTCTGGGCGTACCGTAAAGGCGGCTATTTAAATAAATCATTAATTGCGTATATGGGGGGAAGTATCCTAATAGGCAGTTTTATTGGCGGTTACGGTTCAAAGCTAATGAGTGAAGGTGGAATTAATTTAATCTACGGAATTTTAGCCTTAATTGCGGCAATTATGATGTTTATTCCTAAAAAGGGAATTGATGATATTCCGCTCGATCAGGTGAAATTTAATAAATGGCTAGCGGCATCACTTTCATTAGTTGTTGGGATTGGCGCTGGAATTGTCGGGGCTGCAGGAGCGTTTCTATTAGTGCCGATCATGCTAGTCGTATTAAAGATTCCAACAAGAATGACGATTGCATCTTCGCTGGCGATCACATTTATTTCATCCATTGGTGCTACCATCGGTAAAGTTACGACGGGGCAAGTAGAGTATTTCCCTGCTTTGATAATGGTCATTGCGAGCATTATTGCATCACCGCTAGGAGCGATTGCTGGTAAAAAGGTAAATACTAAAGTGCTGCAAGTTGTTTTAGCATTATTAATATTTGCAACTGCAGGGAAAATTTGGCTTGATATTTTATAGGAAAAGTAAAAGACCATTAATGCTTTTGCATTGATGGTTTTTTTTAAAAGAAAAATATATACGTGTAAGAACAATTACGGCGGTTCGTGAGTAATATAGGAAGAGGAAAATTGATTTTACAGTCACAACAATGTTTCATTCATATTTTGGACAAAAAAATTAAAAAAGACCTTGACGTTATGAGTAAAACTTTGTATTATATAGAAGTTGGTTCTTTGATACGACAATTTACAACATGATTATCGTTAAAAACGTCAAAATTCGACAAAATCATGCGGGTGTAGTTTAGTGGTAAAACCACAGCCTTCCAAGCTGTTGTTGTGGGTTCGATTCCCATCACCCGCTCCATACATATTGCTTGCAACGCAGTGTTTCGTTTCAGAAAGAACGAAGCATTGCGTTTTTTAATATTTACAGAAACTAATCATTAAAAAGCTGCAATACATTTTTATAATTGTTGATTTGAGCGGAAGGTGCGAGACTCCTGCGGGAGAAGGTGTCACGGGAGACCCCACAGGCGCAATGCGCCGAGGAGGCTCCCGGACTCCCCCGCGGAAAGCGAGCACCTGGAGCGGAAATCAAACAGGCCAGTTTAACAAATCCAATAATAAAAGGATGCCTTCTCAGCATCCTAATATTTTATATGAAGCTATTCCTCCATGAATTTGTATGAACATT
>NZ_JBKFGH010000049.1:0-4679 GCF_051233475.1 Neobacillus terrisolis
ACAGGCCAGTTTAACAAATCCAATAATAAAAGGATGCCTTCTCAGCATCCTAATATTTTATATGAAGCTATTCCTCCATGAATTTGTATGAACATTTTCATTAGAGATTCAATTAGTTCATTTGCTTTCTTTGTTTCAAGAGAAGGGCGCAAGTAAACGATTTGCAAAGCATGAGTTGTAGCAGTTGTTACAGAGGTTCTTACCGAATCAACAAACGGACTACCAAATGGACCTTCACCATCGGCAGAAATAATCAAGTTATGTACTGAATTCTCCCGGCCATTGAGCCCAAGATAAACCTCATTGTCCCCTCCAATTCGAATTGTAACATCCCCAGTAATTTTTTCAGCATCATAAATGCCAATCGGAACTTGATATTCGAGTGAAAAAAAGTTATTTAAATCAATCGCGCTATGGACCGGCTGCAAATAATTTTGCTTTTGAACTCTTCTATACAGGGCTTCCGCTGAATGACGATAACGATTGGGGTCTTTGCCGGCCTTTTTAAAAATTTCACGCCATTCCCGGATGCCTTCGAGTTCTGTAACACTTTTACCATCTAATAAATCAAAGTAAATGGACTCTTGGAATAACTGTAAACGTCCTTTAACCATTTGCGGTGATTCACCAACGGCAATTTGATCATAATGAATAACACCAATCTTAAAATTTGGTATGATGGAACAGATATTAGCTGAAAGTTGAATTTCCAAGTATTTCACCTCCAGAATTGATTAGAAATAGTTTATCATAAATAAGATTATCTACTTAATTAGACGATTTAACGAAAGGAGGGAGTTGGATGAATGTCCAAGCCTTTAAGCAGGAATTAATTGATTACAGCAAGTCAATTGGTATTGATAAAATTGGCTTTACAACAGCATCACCTTTTGCTGAATTAAAAAGTCGCCTCGAAAGACAAAGAGAATTGGGTTACCAATCCGGGTTTGAAGAGCCTGATCTTGATAAAAGGACCAATCCCTCCCTGTTAATGAATGAAGCACGTTCGATTATTGCGATTGCATTAGCGTACCCTACTAAAATGAAAAACCGGGTTCAAAGTAAGGAAGGCGAAAGACGAGGAATCTTTTCCCGCGCCTCTTGGGGAACCGATTATCATATTGTTTTAAAAGAGCACTTGATACAGTTAGAGTCTTTTATTATGGAACGTTTCCCTGATGCGCTTTGCAAATCAATGGTTGATACAGGTGAGCTAGTTGACCGTGCCGTAGCCGAGCGAGCGGGGATAGGCTGGAGCGGAAAAAACTGCTCGATTATCACACCGGAGTTTGGTTCTTTCGTGTACCTTGGTGAAATGATTACCAATATCCCATTTGAGCCTGACGAACCGATTGAAGACCGCTGCGGCGACTGTACAAAATGTCTTGATGCATGTCCAACAAGTGCACTGGTTCAAGGTGGTCAAATCAATGCAAATCGTTGTGTGGCTTTTTTAACTCAAACGAAAGGAGTTGTCCCTGAAGAGTTTCGAGACAAGATCGGCAATCGAATTTATGGGTGTGATTCCTGTCAAACTGCTTGTCCAGAAAATAAGGGAAGAGATTTTCATTTTCATCCGGAAATGGAAGCAGAACCAGAGGTCGTTAAACCTCTTTTAAAACCTCTTTTGACGATAAGTAACCGTGATTTTAAAGAAAAATTTGGTTCGTTATCCGGTTCCTGGCGTGGAAAAAAGCCAATTCAGCGCAATGCGATTATTGCCCTTGCTCATTTTAAGGATCATACAGCGATACCGGAACTTATACAGGTATTAATGGAAGACCCGCGTCCAGTCATGCGCGGTACGGCAGCTTGGGCGCTTGGTAAAATTTGCGGAGAGCAGGTTATTGATGTTTTGAATAAAGCAAAACAAACAGAGCGCGATCCTGAAGTGATGAAGGAAATCAATAAGGTACTGGAAACAAGGATGGATTAGTTCTGTCCTTGTTTTTTTTAGGGGTGCCTTTGGTATGTGGAAAAAGTCACTTGCGCCGATAAATAGATAAAAACCGCCGATAAAAATCAAAATTTCGCCGATAAAGCGTTAAAAACCGCCGATAAATCCACAAATCCCGCCGATAAATTTTCTAAGGCACTATTTTCACAGAACACAAACTTCCTCCTTAAAATAAAGGCGGCGTCGGGATAAATTGATAAATCCTTCATAATTATGTTTATGAAGGGAGAGGTTTGGATGCGAGAGCAGTTGCAACAACTTCTAGAGGGAAGGGTTATGCAATGTGTCAAACAGCAACGCGGCAAGAACCCGTGCCAAAAAATTGAACGGAAAATAGATAGCCTTGGAAGAAGGGATGCAGAGATCGCCAAGGCGAGAGCAGACGGACGCATTATAAAAAAAGAAGAGCAGGGAGAGAATGAACACGTTTATTATTTGGTTCATTTTCAATACTTAATTCAACAAAAAGGACTTATGTATATAGAAGAGGAAATTGAAAAAAGAAAAGCGGTCTTTTATCGAAATCAAATTATTGAGGATGTTGAACTGGACCTGCCTGAATTTGATTTAAATAAAGAATCTCGGCTGACATTTTCACAAGAAGATATTATGAATACAGAGTACCGCTTAGCCTATTCCTACAATCGGTTAAAAGCAGTTCAGTATGCAGAAAGATGGTGGAACAGCTATAATCCGGCCTATATAAAATTCGAAAATGATTGTACCAATTTTATTTCACAATGTCTAAACCAAGGTGGAGCACCAATGAGGGGACATCCAAACCGCACGCTTGGTTGGTGGGTAAGAGGGCAGAACTATAGCTTTAGCTGGGCGGTGGCTAATGCACTTAAAGTGTATTTAGCTAATTCAAAAACAGGGTTAAGAGCAAGGGAAGTGAGCAGTCCGGACCAGCTCTTGCTTGGAGATGTTATTTGTTATGATTTTCAAGGGAATGGCCGCTTTGATCATAATACGATTGTGACAGGGAAGGATGCTAATGGGATGCCTTTAGTTAATGCCCATACTTATAACAGCAGGCAGCGATATTGGGCCTATGAGGATTCGACCGCCTATACACCAAATATTAAATATAAATTTTTCACGATAGTGGATGACTGATAACGTTCTTGATACAAGGATGGAGAGTGGTATAATAGCATGTAGATTTAATTTTAGAGGTGAAGATTGTGGGAGTGCATGTGGTTTTATACCAACCTGAAATACCATCTAATACAGGAAATATTGCACGAACTTGTGCAGCGACAAATACGACACTACATTTAATCCGTCCCCTTGGTTTTTCAACCGATGATAAAATGCTAAAGAGAGCTGGATTAGATTATTGGGAGTTTGTAAACATTGTTTATTACGATTCTTTAGATGATTTTTTTGAAAAGAATGAAGGCGGAAAGTTCTTTTATTTGACTAAGTTTGGGGAAAAGCCGCACACGACTTTTGATTACAGTGATCCGGATCAGAATTATTTCTTTATGTTTGGTCGAGAGACAACGGGCTTGCCAAAAGATTTAATTGAGAATAATAAGGATCAATGTTTAAGGATTCCAATGACTGAAAATGTTCGTTCACTAAACTTATCGAATACTGCGGCAATCTTAATCTATGAAGCACTTCGGCAGCAAGATTATCCAAACCTGAAGTAGAGATAATTCTTATTTAACTGAAGCAAAGTAATCCGAATCCAAGTCGGGTTGTTTTGCTTTTTTTATTTCTTTTGCTTTAATAAAAAAGTGAAGGGGTGGAAGGAAGAATGAATCAGGTAATTGAGACAATGTTAAATCATCGGTCAATTCGAAAATTTGAGGACAAGCCGTTAACGAAATCTCAAATTGAACAGATTGTTGCAAGCGCTCAAAGTGCTTCAACATCAAGTTACATACAGGCTTATTCCATTATTGGCGTTACGGATATAGAGAAGAAGGAGAAGCTTGCTGAACTATCTGGTAATCAGTCATATGTAGCAGAAAATAGCATTTTTCTCGTTTTCTGTGCTGATTTATTTCGGCACGAGCTAGCTGGAAAAATGGAAGAGAAGGATGTCATTCCGTCTCTTGAAAGCACAGAAAAGTTTATGGTTGCGTTGATAGATGCTTCACTTGCTGCTCAAAATGCAGCACTTGCGGCTGAGTCTATGGGGTTAGGTATTTGCTTTATTGGCGGAATTCGTAATCATTTATCGGAAGTGAAAAAATTATTAAAAACACCGGAGCGGGTTTTACCGTTGTTTGGGATCGCGATTGGCTATCCAGCCAAAGTCACGGATAAAAAGCCTCGTCTGCCGATGAGCAATGTTTATTTTGAAAATGAATATGAACAAGATGAAGGCAAATTGATTGCTGATTTAGAAAAATATAACGAGGTCATTTCGAATTACTATCATGAGCGGACAAAAGGAAAGCGAAAAGATCGTTGGACTGAGCAAATGGCCAATATGCTTGAAAAGCAATCAAGAATGTATATGAAGGAATTTGTTCAAGAAAATAAACTGGACTTGAAATAAATATTTAAAATAAGAAAGGCTTGTTAGAGCACTCTATTGATTGGAGAGGAAGGTGCGAGACTCCTGCGGGAGAAGGTGTCACGGGAGACCCCACAGGCGCTAAGGCGCCGAGTTATCATGAACGAAACTAGCTCCTTACTCGTAAAATCGTAGGTTAATTTGGTAAGAATGTTTATTGTTGAAAAACAAAAAACCAAATTAGAG
>NZ_JBKFGH010000005.1:0-13428 GCF_051233475.1 Neobacillus terrisolis
GGTGCGTTGCTGTTCTTGCCATATGGAGTTGCGGTGGATGAATTTCAACATTGGGTCTATGAGAATCCGAATGCGACTCCGGCAGAGCGTAAGCGAGTATGGCGGGAGATCGAAAAGACTTATTTGCCTCATAAAGATTATGATGGTTTCTCATATTTAGAAAATGGAGGGTTTTGGCAGCGTCAAGCTCATATTTATAATTCTCCTTTTTACTATATTGATTACACACTTGCACAGATTTGTGCCTTTCAATTTTGGAAGCGATCAAGGCAAGATTGGGATGGCGCATGGAGTGATTATGTGAGGCTTTGTAAACTTGGCGGAAGTAAGTCATTTACCAAGTTAGTAAAAGAAGCCAATTTAGTCTCTCCATTTGAAGCGGGATGCGTCAAATCCGTTATTGATGAAATTGATAGTTGGCTCGAGGCAGTGGACGATGCGAAATTATAATTAAAAGAGGATAACACCGGGAGTATCAAACCCCGGTGTTATCCTTTTCTTATATCTTAACGATTTATTTATTTTGCTTTAATCATGATTTCATTGCTGGCTAATACGGCAATGAAGTTTCCACTTGTGACACCATCAAGGAGGATATCTGTAAGCTTATCCTCAAGCTGCTCCTGGATAACGCGACGAAGTGGACGAGCACCGAATGCAGGGTGGTAACCAAGTTCAACTAATTTTTCTTTCACTTCATTTGAGACCGTTAAAGCCAAGTTTTGTTCTTTAAGCGTGTTCTCCAATTCTTCGAGCATTAAATCAACGATTTTTAATAGCTGCTCCTTCTCTAATGATTTGAACTCAATAATACTATCAAAGCGGTTTAAAAATTCTGGTTTGAAAAATGAACCAAGTGACTCGAGAATGTTAGACTCTGTTGCTGCATTACTTTTATCAAAGCCAACCTGAATTTGTTTATGACCAACGCCCGCATTACTTGTCATAATGATAACGGAATCCTTAAAGCTTACCATGCGACCTTGGCTGTCTGTAAGTCGTCCATCCTCAAGAATTTGCAGGAACATATGCTGTACATCTGGATGTGCTTTCTCAATTTCATCAAGCAAAATAATGCAATATGGATTTCGGCGAACTTTTTCTGTTAGTTGTCCAGCTTCCTCGTGTCCAACGTATCCTGGAGGAGAGCCGATGATTTTTGAAACGCTGTGTTTTTCCATATATTCGCTCATGTCAAGGCGAATCATTGCATCTTTTACACCAAACAATTCCTCTGCCAATGTCTTTGATAATTCAGTTTTCCCGACACCGGTTGGACCAACGAATAAGAATGAACCAATTGGGCGATGCTTTGACTTTAAGCCAGCGCGGCTGCGTCGAATCGCTTTAGCCACTTTTGTCACTGCTTCATCCTGTCCGATTACTTTATTAGCAAGATTGTGTTCAAGAGATTTCATTTTATTTTGGTCATCCTCTTGCAGCTTTCCAACTGGGATCCCTGTTTTTTTCTCGATGATGGCTTGAATATCCTGTACATCAACGATTGGATGTAACACATCATTGTTTTCAGCTTTAGCCAATTTTTGTTCAAGGGCTGTCTCTTCATCTCGAAGTTTTGCAGCCTGTTCGTATTGTTCATTTTTTAAAGCCAATTCTTTTTCTTTACTTATTTCTTTTAAGCGGTTCTCAATTTGTGATGTATCGGGCTCAACATCGGTTTTTAGGTTAAGGATGGAACCAGCTTCATCTAATAAATCGATCGCTTTATCTGGAAGAAAACGGTCTTGGATATAGCGATGCGAAAGAGTGACGCATGCTTTAATCGCTTCCTCTGTATAAGAAACCTTATGGTATTGTTCGTATTTCGTTTGAATCCCTTTTAAGATTTCTACAGCTTTTTCGAGTGATGGCTCTGACACTTGAACAGGTTGAAAACGTCGCTCAAGGGCAGGATCTTTTTCAATTTTACGATATTCCTTCAATGTCGTTGCTCCGACGACTTGCAGTTCCCCGCGAGCGAGAGCAGGTTTTAGGATGTTTCCCGCATCCATCGAACCTTCAGCAGAACCAGCTCCGACTAACAAGTGAATTTCATCGATAAATAGAATGATATTTTTTCTTTGCTGTAATTCAGAGATCAGTTTCTTCATTCTTTCCTCAAATTGACCTCGAATGCCGGTATTGGACACGAGTGAGGCAACATCAAGCAAATATACTTCTTTACCAAGCAATTTGGCAGGAACAGAGCCCTCAGCTATTTTAAGAGCAAGCCCTTCGGCAATTGCCGTTTTCCCAACGCCTGGTTCACCGATTAACACCGGATTATTTTTATTGCGTCTATTCAAAATTTCCATCACGCGAGCGACTTCTTCATCACGACCAATTACAGGGTCAATTAGACCCGCTTTGGCAAACTGGGTAAGATTTCGACCAAATTGGTCGATAAACCCTCCGCCATTAGTTGGGAGAGCTTGTTGAAAAGGTTCGTTTACATTGTGCTCTTGGGATGAAGGGATTCCTGAAGATCCTTCAAGGAAATCTTCAAACGGATGGTTGAATCCATTTAGCCCGAATGAAGTTAAATTTCCAATCTTTTCACGTTCCTTTTTGAAACATTCCTCACATAAGAGGAGATGCCTTTTTTGACCATTGACATTAAGTTTCATTTGAATGGTTGCTTCGTTAAATTGACATTTGTTGCAAAGCATGTTGCATAACCTCCTATACATTTGTTTGATTTTGACTAACTTTGACCTTTCGTGTCTTCATTATACTTTGACCTTTTTTGACTTTCAAGTATTTTGTTTACAAAAAATTGTCTTTAACAAATTTAGTGGTGTTCGTTATGAATGTTTGAAAAAGCTCGTCTTTGTTTGTCCTAACCATCATATATATGGATAGGAAGGGGGAGGACGACTTTGAAACCAAGATGGAGTGCATCCTTTCAAATAGCAGCTGTATATGTGGGTACAGTAGTAGGTGCAGGGTTTGCCACAGGAAGAGAAATCGTCGAGTTTTTTTCTCGGTTTGGCTTCTTGGGGTTTGCAGGGATTTTTATAAGTGGTTTTATCTTGATATATCTAGGTGCTAAATTGATGAGATTGGCGGCCCTTGTAGGAGCAAAATCTTATCAGGAATTTAATGAGTTTGTATTTGGCAGGTTTTTTGGGCGAATCATTAACGCCTTAACATTGCTGATGCTTCTTGGTGTATGCGCAGTAATGCTCTCGGGTGCAGGGGCCATTTTTGAGGAGCAATTGAACTTCCCTAAGGTAGCAGGGGTTCTTATTACAATTTGTCTTTCCATTCTTGTTCTTATGATTGGAATGAAAGGCTTATTTGTTGTCAATATATTGGTTGTCCCACTGATGATTTCATTTAGTGTTATATTAATGGGAAAATCGGTCCAATCCCCTCATTTCTCAGAACAATTAATGGCTGTTCCTTTTTTAGCGGATGGCTGGAAGGCGGTCGTCTCACCATTTACGTATGCAGCATTTAATTTATTTCTTGCCCAAGCTGTATTAGTACCTGTTGCAGGAGAAATAAAAGATGATGATACGATTTTGTGGGGAGGTATCCTTGGGGGAATTGCTCTTACCTTAATCTTGCTAAGCAGCCATATTGTCCTGACGATGCTTCCTAAGGTGGAAACGTTTGAGGTTCCAATGGCAGTAATTGTGAAAAACATCGCTCCAAGCATATATTGGATTTATGTTTTCGTTATTTATGGAGAAATCTTTACCTCTGTAATAGGCAATGTTTTCGGGCTAGAGCGCCAGTTAAGAAAATATATAAGTCTTCCAAGTATTTCGATTGTTATCTTGATTTTTCTAAGTACCTATTTTATTAGTCTGATTGATTACGGGAAGCTCCTTTCCTATCTATACCCTCTGTTTGGTTATTTTAGTTTAGCTTTTATTGTTTTATTATGGCTTAAGCCGATCAATCGAAAAAAATTTTCCACATAAAAAGCACCGCTTTTTTGTAAAAGGCAGTGTTAAAGAACAATGTTGATTGGAGCACCTGGAGCGGAAATCAACAAACAATTTAGCTAAGCCTAGTAATAAAATAAGCAGCCTTTCAAGAAGAAAAGGCTGCTTATCTAAAGGGCATAATGACAAATAAAAAAAGATCAAATACTAAGTGGGATACAATTACTAGCGGCATACTTCTTCTCCAGGCATAAAGCCAGCCCCAGACCAAACCTGCTACTAGAGCAGCAAATGGGAGCATAATTTGGTTGGAATAAAGATGTACAGATGAATACATAATAGCGGATACTATAATGCTTGTACCATTATTCGTAAACGAAAGCAGTCGTTTTTGGATAAATCCACGCCAAAAAATTTCTTCCCCCGGGACAATGACTAATATTAACGCTAAATAGTGCCAAAATAAATCGGGACCAAACCTTTTGTAAAGGGAGGTTACCTGTTTCATTACTGGAATATGGAAGAATTCAATCAATTGATTCCCTGCCCAAAAAAGGAAAAAAAGAAGAGTCCCCGATAAAATTCCAATAAAAAGGTATTTGACTAAGGATAACTTATCGTCCAATTTATCCTTAGCTACTACATAACAAATTAATAGCAGCATCGTTGCAGTGAAAAAATACCAAAAAACAGCTTTATCAGAAAAAGTAAAAAACATTAATAAATGCGCTAAAAGGAACCCACTTATGAACCGAACATCGAGAGCGGATTTGATCATGTTTAACCCCCTTACAGCAATTATTCTTTATTGTAACAAAATCCCTATTGAATATGCACAGGGAAATGTTCAGTAAATAGGTTTGTAGATTTTAGGGGAAAATAAATCTGCCAACAAACAATGATTTTACCACGATTCGGTCCATAAAATAAATAAATCCGCCAAATAAAAGCAGTTGAAAACTGCTTTTTATATGGCGGACTCTTTTATGATTTTATAGTTTTTGTGATTTACAACGGTTCTTTGGTCAAGTTCGAGATCGCGATAATTATCCATATAAGTTAAATCAACTATTACTGAATTTTCATTAACTTTTTCAACTATCCCTTGTAAGCCTTCTCTAAATTCAATAACATTCCCAACTTTAGCTCTTTTCAAATTACCTCTCTCCCTTGTCATCATAATTATGTTACTTAACAGTTTGCACTACTTTTTCCAATTCGTAAATAATTTTAAGCCATTTTTGTGGATAATTTTTGGGCGTTTTTAGAAATTCGACAATAATATTCACAGACTTACAACATTCAACATTTTTGGATAATGAACGATCCATCAACCATAAGTGAACAAAAATGTAGATAGACATTGCGGATAAATTTTTATAAGATAAATGAAATATTACTGTTTTAAGAAGACTATTTAGTTTGAACGTATCTGATTGTAGAATTTTTTAGGTTAGGTGATTTGAATGAACGAAGAAACGATTAATGAGAAATTAGAAAAACTAAAAAATAAGGAATTAGCAGAACTTTTTGTGGAAAAGGCAGATTTTTTATCGGTGCGCAAGGTTATTGTCAATCGGAGTGATTTTAAACATTTTCGCGGAACAGCCTTAAGAGGTGGAGACGTTCTTTATCAGTATTTAGATGAACCTAGAAGTTAAATAACCATATTACTTCTAATAATATATGGCAAAACTGAGTTATTTTGACTAAATATTTTGATTTATGTGACAAAATACCTGGTTTTTCGGACCTGTTAGGGTGTAAAATAGAACAAAAAGCCTAAGAGGTGACAAACATGATTTTTTTTGAAACCAAAGATGAGCTTTTATTTTTAATAGAACACAAAAGAAGTGAAATGGTCTTAGAGGCAGCTAGGTCAGGATTCCTAAGCCATCAAACAATAAAGAGAAGCAAAGAGTTGGACGAGTTATTGAATCTGCATTATCAGTTATGGGGACATTAATTGAATAAAATAGCGACATTGTTATTTTAAAATAATATTACATGGTTTTGTTTTTTGTGTATGAAGGTAAAATTGAAAGCGGTTTATAGATTGAAAATTGAATTTTCAATAAAAAACAGACTTTTTTATTGTCGAAGCATGCCGAAAAATGATATTCTTTTGAAAGGAATATGCTCAGTCTTACACATAAAATTATTCATTTTATTACATAAGTGTCATACATGAATAACTTTACATTGGAAAAAATAAGTGAAGTTATTGATATCCCGGTTTGTTTATTTTTTTAACTAATATGGGCTTTGTTGACTAAAATAAATGAATGTTTTTAAAGAATGAACGCATTTTCCAATTAAAATTAAATCCACCATAACTGACGGAAAAGGAGTAGGATGATAATGGTTGAAAAAAAATATAAGGTAATTGCAGACACAGGAATTCACGCTCGTCCAGCGACACTTTTAGTTCAAACTGCGAGCAGATTTAGTTCAGATATTCAGCTTGAATACAAAGAAAAAAAGGTAAACCTAAAATCGATCATGGGCGTTATGTCTTTAGGAATCGGTCAAGGTGCAGAATTCACAATTATCATTGATGGCAGCGATGAGCAAGAAGCGTTACAAAGCTTAGAAGATACTTTAACAAAAGAAGGGTTAGCTGAATAATGAGCTCATTAATGGGAATTGCGGCGTCAAGTGGGATTGCAATAGCTAAAGCCTATCGATTAGTTGAACCGGATCTATCTTTTTCTAAAAAAACCGTTGAGAATGTTGAACAAGAAGTGGAGCGCTTCCGTGCAGCCATTGCTAAAGCAAAGCTGGAGCTAGAACAAATTCGCGACAAAGCACATCAAGAGCTTGGAGCCGATAAAGCTGCGATTTTCGAGGCCCATCTACTTGTCTTAAGTGATCCAGAGCTTGTAAATCCAATTGAGGACAGCATTAAATCAGAAAAAATTAATGCAGAGCCAGCTCTTAAAAACACTGCGGATATGTTTATCTCTATTTTTGAGCAAATGGATAATGAGTACATGAAAGAGCGTGCTGCAGATATTCGTGATGTGACGAAGCGTGTGCTTGCTCATCTACTTGGTGTTGCCCTTGTAAATCCAAGTATGATTTCTGAGGAAGTCATCATCGTTGCAGAGGATTTGACTCCGTCTGATACTGCTCAATTAAATCGTCAATTTGTAAAAGGGTTTACAACTGACATTGGCGGAAGAACGTCTCATTCAGCCATTATGGCTCGTTCAATGGAAATACCAGCCGTTGTTGGTACAAAGACTGCAACTGAAACCATTAATAATGGTGACCTGGTTATTGTTGATGGTTTGAGTGGGGAAGTTCACATTAATCCTTCCAGTGAACTTGTAAAGCAATACGAACAAAAGCATGCTGATTTTGAAGCGCAAAAAGCAGAATGGGCAAAGCTTGTTAATGAAAAAACAACTTCAGCAGATGGCCATCATGTAGAACTAGCTGCTAATATTGGGACACCTGGTGATTTAGTTGGAGTGGTCAATAATGGTGGTGAAGGCGTAGGTCTTTATCGAACAGAATTCCTTTACATGGGAAGAGATCAACTTCCGACAGAGGAAGAGCAATATGAAGCTTATAAAGCTGTATTAGAAGGTATGGCAGGTAAGCCTGTTGTGGTACGTACGCTTGATATCGGTGGAGATAAAGAACTTCCATACTTAAATCTTCCGAAGGAAATGAATCCGTTTCTCGGCTTCCGTGCGATCCGGTTATGTCTTGAGGAACAAGGAATGTTCCGTACTCAAGTTAGAGCTCTTTTGAGAGCTAGTACTGCTGGGAATTTAAAAATCATGTTCCCGATGATTGCAACTTTGGACGAATTCCGTCAAGCTAAAGCGGTTCTTGATGAAGAGAAACAAAAGCTTGTGAATGAAGGGATTGCTGTATCAGACAATATCGAAGTTGGAATCATGGTAGAAATTCCGTCAACAGCGATTATTGCTGACCAATTTGCTAAGGAAGTAGATTTCTTTAGTATTGGAACGAACGATCTTATTCAGTACACAATGGCAGCTGACCGTATGAATGAACGTGTTTCATATTTGTATCAGCCCTATAATCCATCCATCTTACGCTTAGTTAAAATGGTGATTGACGCTGCTCATAAAGAAGGTAAATGGGCAGGTATGTGCGGTGAAATGGCAGGAGATGAAACCGCCATCCCAGTTTTATTAGGCTTAGGCTTAGATGAATTTTCAATGAGTGCAACGTCTATATTAAAAGCTCGTTCACTGATTAAACGCTTAAATAAAGCGGATATGGAAAAGTTAGCAAATGAAGTATTACAAATGAGAACAACGGCTGAAGTAATCGAAGCGGTTGAAAAGGCAACAAGTAAATAATCATTTAGGTAGAAGTCGATTTATGATCGGCTTCTTTTTTGTTGGCTTTGTTTAAGAACAATGTTGATTTTGAACACTCTGTTGATTGGAGCGGAGGGTGCGAGACTCCTGCGGGAGAAGGTGTCACGGGAGACCCCACAGGCGCTATGGCGCCGAGGAGGCTCCCGGACTCCCCCGCGGAAAGGGAGCGCCTGAAGCGGAAATCAACAGCCAAATATTACAGAGCTTTTTCGTTAAATATGATTATCCAATCTGGGAAAAGGAAATGGTGGGAGGTAAGGAGGTTTTTTATATGTACAAGAAAAGATTTCCATTTTCCCTTCTAATAATAGGGATCATTTTGATTGCTGGCTGTTCGCCCATTTCTGAACAGCTTATCGCAAATCGGAATGCAGAGGCCGTACTTACGAAAAAGAATGAGCTCCAATTCCGCTTTAAAATTCATGATGCAGTGTTAGCAGACGACCAAACATATAAAGTAAAGGTGAGCATTCATCATGAAGAATTGGCGCAAGCTTTAGGAACGAAAGAATTAATTTATGGAGAAGACATCGTTTATTCAGGGGAATATTTAGAAGCCGCGAAGGACGGAGAGACGTTTATTTTGATGAATCCGATCTCACTAAAGAAGGACCTTCATCCATTTGAAATTGAGAAAATGATCGTCAAAGAGCAAGCGATCACCGTTGAGGTTTTTAATGATGAGGAGATTTTAGGTAAGGCATTGCTAACCAAATTTTCAACAGAGTTATAATGGTGAAGCACAACGATAATATGAAAACAGAATTTTGATGTGATTTCCACTATGCCCAAAAACTGTTAAAATGAATTTATAATTGTTGAGAGGAGAATCGAGTTCATGTTCCAACCAAATAACACAGTCATAGGTTTTATCGGTACAGGAGTAATGGGGAAAAGTATCGCAGGTCATTTATTATCAGCAGGCTATCCATTAATTGTATACACAAGAACGAAGGAAAAAGCAGATTCGTTGCTTCAAAAAGGAGCAAAGTGGGCGAGTACACCAAAGGAACTTGCTGAACAAGCAAATGTTATTTTCACAATGGTTGGCTACCCAACTGATGTAGAGGAAATTTATTTAGGGGAAGCTGGGCTAATTTCAAACGCAAAGGAAAATACATATTTAATTGATATGACGACCTCTACCCCATCATTAGCCATTAAAATTAATGAAGCTGCAAGCCAAAAAGGATTGCATGCATTAGATGCCCCAGTATCAGGCGGCGATATTGGAGCTAGAGATGCGCGACTCTCGATAATGGTCGGCGGGGAACATGAGGATTTTCTAAAGATTGAGCCGATTCTTAACCTCGTTGGAAACAATATTGTCTATCAAGGTAAGGCAGGTTCCGGGCAACACACGAAAATGTGCAATCAAATCACGATTGCTTCCAATATGATTGGTGTTTGTGAAGCGCTGGTATACGCCAAAAAAGCTGGCCTTGATCCTGAGAATGTGTTGAAAAGTATTTCATCGGGTGCGGCTGGAAGTTGGTCCTTATCCAATTTAGGTCCAAGAATGGTAAAGGGCGATTTTGAACCTGGTTTTTATATTAAACATTTTATTAAAGATATGAACATTGCTTTGCAAGAGGCTGAGGCAATGGGAATGGACACACCTGGTTTAGCACTTGCTAAGTCTTTATACGAAAAGTTAGTTGAGCAGGGAGAAGAAAATAGCGGTACCCAAGCTCTCTATAAATATTGGGAGTAAAAGTTATCTGAATTTGCCAAGTATGAATCCATCCGAATTATCGAAAATAAGCATGTAAAGATAATGAAGGAGGAAAAGAAATGGCAAAGAGAACAAAAAAGAATGACCCACAGCAAAAAAATAAAAAAGGGTTTGATTCAGCCGTAATAAACGCAGAGTTCGCACATGAAATGGGCAGCGCTGCAACCAATAAAATTCATAAAGATAAAGCAAAAAAAGAAAAAGCCCCAAAAAATAACGGAGAATATCATAACTAAATTAAAAAAGGTCAGACACATCATCGTATAGGAAGTCTTATCCTATTTGGTGAAGAGTGTCTGACCTTTCAAATTTTATAGATATTTTTCTAAATATATTTCTAATCTGTTTAAACCTTCTTCAAGGGTTTCCTGTGAATAAGCATAAGAAATCCGGAAATACCCTTCACCCAGTTCAGAGAATGCACTTCCTGGGACAACCGCGACTCCCACTTTTTCAACAAGAGAAAGGGCGAAATCAAAAGAATTTAGTTCTGTTTTAGGATTTTTAACAAAGAAATAAAAACCGCCATCTGGTTTGATTACCTCAAGATTCATGCTAACCAGACGCTCAAAAACGTAATCTCTCCGTTTTTGATACTCGACTTTCATCGGAATGGCATCATTTATTCCATTTGTTAACGCCTCACAGGCTGCCATTTGGGAAATGGAACTTGCACAAGTAACATTATATTGATGAACCTTAATAATATGTTTGGCAATATTTTCGGGAGCGTAAATCATCCCAATACGCCAGCCTGTCATCGAATGTGATTTAGAAAGCCCGTTGATTACGATTGTTTTTTCTTTAATAAATCGTGCAATCGAAACATGAGCTTGTTCAAATGATAGCTCACTATATATTTCATCCGCTAGAATAAATATATCCCGGTCTTTAATAAGGTCAGCAATTTCACTCAGTTCTGCAGCTGTTAAACTAACCCCAGTCGGGTTTGACGGATAAGGCAAGACGATACAGCGGGTAGCATCAGTGATATACTTCTTAATTACTTCCGCCGTAAATCTAAACTGATGATCACGAATATCCGCCAGGATTGGGGTGGCTCCGCATAATCGGATAATTGGTTCATAGCCAGGATAGACGGGTCCCGGTAAAATAACCTCACAATTCGGCTCCAATATGGTTCGAAACGAAACATCGATTGCTTCACTGGCACCCGTTGTGATGATTACTTCTGTCTCAGGATTATAAGTTACATCATATTTTGTTTGATAAAAATTAGCAGCAGCCTTTCGTAATGCTATCGTTCCAGCATTATGAGTGTACGAGGTTACATTTTCATCGATGGCTTTCTTTGCAGCCGCCTTAACATGCTGAGGGGTGGGGAAATCTGGTTGACCAATCGTTAACGAAATCATATCCTTTGTGTCCGCCACCATATTAAAAAATTTTCGTATTCCCGATATTTCAATTTCCTTTACTTTTTTGTTAATTAAATGTTCCAAGTTCGTCATCCTTCCAATAATCATATCCATATTCTATCATGTTCATTGCCTGGACTGACCTTCAATTTAACTATATACAATAATTTTTTGTAAAACAAAGATGATAAGGTAAAATGGGGAAGGATGGAGGTGCTACGATGATTCGGGTGTGTGCATTAAGAGAGGACGATGTATTACTTTACGATTTGTCATTAAAAGAAACGAAGCTAAAAAATATTAAATGGTATTGGGTCGATTTTGTAAATCCAACACCTGAAGAAGCAATCCTGTTAAATAGTTTTTTCCAATTTCACCCACTATCAATAGAAGATACTTTGGATGAATTAATCCAGCGTCCTAAAATCGATTTTTATGACAACTATATTTTTCTTGTTCTTCACGCTATTCATCAAGAGTCTTTAGCACAGTATGAGGTGGATGTTTTTGTTGGCGAACGATTCATTGTTACTTATCAACAAAAGACCGTCCGAAATCTAAACAACTTATGGGATCGAATCCGAAAGGAAGAAAGCTTTACGCAAGGACCGTTTTACATTCTTCATGCTGTAATAGATACTCTCGTTGATGATTATTTTCCTCCGGTTTATCAAATAGAGGACCGGCTAAATTCGATTGAAGATAATTCAGAGAACGAAACGATTCATGTGATGATAGAGAAATTATTTGATATTAGAGCGGATTTAGCTAAGTTAAGACGAACAGTCAATCCAATGAGTGATTTGCTTTATCGAATTAATCATTCAGAACGATTAAATCACCTGAAGGAACATCGTTTATATTTCCAAGACGTTTATGACCATTTATTGAAATTGGTTGAAATGCTCGATTCCTATCGCGATTTCTCATCAGACATTCGCGACAGTTATTTATCCGTTAATTCAAACACAATGAACAGTATCATGATGACGTTAACAGTTATTACCACGATCTTTATGCCTCTTTCTTTCATTGCCGGTGTATATGGAATGAATTTTGAACATATGCCTGAGCTTCATTGGGAATTCGGCTATTTCATGGTTCTTGGCCTAATGGCACTGGTAGCCATGCTCATGTTTTATTATTTTCGAGCAAAAGGATGGTTTAGACTTGGGAGGGTCAGAGAACGGAAAAAAAGAAAGATCAATATACGTTAATTATAAATTGGCTGTGTTAAAGCTCAGTGTTGATTTTTTACGCAATGTTGATTGGAGCGGAAGGCGCTTGACTCCTGCGGGAGCAGCGGGACAGGCGAGACCCCGCAGGTGCTTTAGCTCCGAGGAGGCTCACCGCCCGCCCCGCGGAAAGCAAGCGCCAGGAGCGGAAATCAACAGTCAAGTTTAACACAGCCTATATATTAAAGAAGAGGCTGACTCATTTGAGTCAGCCTCCTATTTTAATTTAAGTTTATCGTTAGTATCCATATGCCCAATCCACTTCTTCAGCATGCCAAAACACTGGTGAGACCTTTCCAAAATCAACCACATTGTTTTCAACCTTACAGTTACAATGTGAACATCCACACTGCTGTTTGATTGTTTCATATACTTCGTGATCTACGTTTTCAATGACTGTCACTTTTTGATTTGGTTGAAAAAGGATGGCTGTTCCTTTCATCAAAAATCGCTCCTCGTATTAAATAATGACCAAAAACCGAAAAGGGAACTTGAAATATTCAGTACTTCTGCCAAAATGTACCTTCGTTACGTCTGTATTGTATTCCTGTTTTTGAGAAAGGTCTATATATAGAAGTAAATGTTCACAAAACTATCAATAAATTGTGATATAAATCGCAATTTTCAATCAAGCTATGATTATGGTCACTAAAACAAACCGTCCTTTTGAAGTGAAAAATAGAAAGCGGGTAACCCAGTTGAAAAATTGGTTACCCGCTTATTTGTGCGCCCGGCATGGGCTATAACTTGGTGGTGAAAGTCCACTACAGGCTTGGCAGTAGGAACTGTTAGCCAATGGCAAGGGTGTCCATCGTGAGG
>NZ_JBKFGH010000050.1:0-18527 GCF_051233475.1 Neobacillus terrisolis
AATGGAACCTAAAAAAGATGACTCCTGTACAGTACAGGAATCATCTTTTACAGGTAGCCTAGGCCTTTTTTAAAATGTCCTTTACAAAGGGTACACTTTAAATTGAGAAAGTTCTTTTTTTGAAAAGGCCAACCTATTTGTGGTTGACCTTCGTCACTTTAGATTATTTTACTTGTTCTAATAGAGCCTCAAAAGGAGATAAATCAATTCCCTTTGCCTTTAAAAGCTTAACTGCTCGCTCCTGCATATCTCCTGGTGATGCTACAATATACCCTTTAACAACATCATCCTTCGTTACTGCCCCTTCAACACCATCTAAAATAAACGTCTCAATTTTCTTTTTAGCCATTGGGCGAACAAAAACCGGGATTGGTTTTAAAAGCTCCTCCAATAAATCTTTAGCATCTTGATTCCATTCCATATTATTCTTTTCCTTCCTTATTTTGAGATATCCAAAAGCTATTATACACACTTGTTTATCTAAACACCATAATTATGATGTTTTTTCAGAAGGTGAAATTAAGGTTGTTAAAATTAGATTAGAGTGACGAAGGACTTTAGCACGAGTTTAGTTTGGGATTTTGTCCTTGATCACCCTCATCAAGGACATTTCAGCCGCGCATTCGCCTGGTTTTGTCCTTGATGACCACTCTTAAGGACATTTCACCCGCACTTTCGTCTCGTTTTGTCCTTGATAACCACTCTTAAGGACATTTCACCCGCACTTTCGTCTCGTTTTGTCCTTGATAACCACTCTTAAGGACATTTCAGCCAGTCTATCGCCTGGTTTTGTCCTTGACAACCCCTCTTAAGGACATTTCAGCCGCGCATTCGCCTCGTTTTGTCCTTGACAACCCCTCTTAAGGACATTTCAGCCGCGCATTCGCCTCATTTTGTCCTTGATAACCCTCCTCTAGGACATTTCACACGCGATGACGCCTCGTTTTGTCCTTGATAGCCCTGCTCTAGGACATTTCACACGCGATGACGCCTCGTTTTGTCCTTGATAACCCTTCTCTAGGACATTTTACCCGCGATGACGCCGAGTTTTGTCCTTGATAACCCTTCTCTAGGACATTTCATGCGCGCATTCGCTGTGTTTTGTCCTTGATAACCCTCCTCTAGGACATTTCCTCCGCGCATCCGCCTCGTTTTGTCCTTGATAACCACTCTTAAGGACATTTCACCCGCGATGACGCCGAGTTTTGTCCTTGATAACCCTCCTCTAGGACATTTCCTCCGCGCATTCGCCTCGTTTTGTCCTTAATACCCCCTCTTAAGGACATTTCATCCACGCATTCGCCTCGTTTTGTCCTTGATAACCACTCTTAAGGACATTTCACCCGCCCATTCGCCTCGTTTTGTCCTTGATAACCAACAACGAAATCTATCAAAGCAATAAAAAAACCCCTTAAAACAAAGTTGGCTTCGTATTCCAACATTGCAAAGGAGTTTGACTTATTTTAAAAAACTAGACCTGATACCCGTTCACCATCATATTTAATTTTCCCGTTTTGGGATCGATTACTAATCCATGAACGGACACATCCTTTGGTAATAACGGGTGGTTCCGAATCGTTTCAACGCTATGTTTCACACTATCTTCAACACAATCAAAGCCTTGTAGAAACTGCTCAAAATCGATCCCTGAATACTTCAGTATTTCTAATTTCTCCTGGCTAATCCCACGTTCTCGCATTTTCTTTAAGGTATCTTCTGCTTTTAAGCTGGACATCCCGCAATCGTAATGTCCTACCACACACACCTCAGCTGCCCCAAGTTCATAAACAGCAATTAGAATACTTCTCATTATGCTGCCAAATTGATGGGACACAAGTGCACCCGCTGTTTTAATGATTTTAATATCACCATTGCGGACATTCATCGACCTGGGCAATAGCTCCACTAAACGCGTATCCATACAAGAAAGAATCACGAGGCGCTTATGTGGAAACTTACCCGTTTCATAATGTTCATAATGTTTATTTTCAACAAATTGCTCGTTATAGGATAAAATTTCATCTAATAGTTTCATATAACTCCCCTTTTATGACCTGTGCCTTTATTGGGAATTCGGATTAATTATTTAAACAATATTTGCATCCTTATTAGAAAACAGCCTTACGAATTTAGTCATTACCGGTTCCATCGACTCCTGCATGTCCGCCATAATCGTGGAAAGATGAACGGGCTTATAGGCTTCAAGATAGTTTTGGATAAATGAAACAGCAGCCATTGATACCTCTGTATTAACATTGATTTTGCATATACCAGCCTGAATCGCTTGTTTAATTATGTCGTCAGGTGTTCCAGAACCGCCGTGAAGGACTAGTGGCACTTCAACTGCTTGGCGAATTCGCTTTAATAATGATAGGTCAATATTTGGCTCTCCCTGATACATGCCATGAACTGTTCCAATTGCTGCGGCCAAGAAATCCACACCCGTTTCGGTTACAAATTGACGAGCGGATTCTGGGTCTGTCAGTGTTCCATCCCCTTCTTCCTCATCCGAGAAAGCCCCTCTTGCTAAAGATCCTATTTCCGCTTCGACAGACACACCTGCCATATGGGCAATTTCTACAATCTCTTTCGTATAGCGGATATTTTGTTCAATATCAAATAATGACCCATCATACATTACTGAAGTAAAGCCGCTTCGAATCGCTCGAATAATCGATTCCTTTTTGTAGGCATGGTCTAGATGAAGAGAAACTGAAATAGAAGCTTTAGCAGCCAGTGCCCGAACCATGGCCGAAAATCCTTCTACATCGACTGTTGGGAAGTAGCGTTCCCCTAAAGCTAGTATAACTGGTTGATACTCCCTTTCAGCAACGCGAATGGCAGCTTGAGCGGTTTCTAAATTATAAACATTGAAAGCTCCAACCGCATATTTGCCCTTCTGTGCATGTAATAGTACATCTTTTGTATTTGCTAACATATTACTACCCCGCCTTAATTAAATTAATCAACACTCTTTTACTGCTCATAAATCAAATGAATGGATACGCTTACAAATTTCTTTTTTTTAAAATAAAGATTATTAGATTACCATTGATAAAATTGTATACATTTTTAATGTTTTTGTATACATTTTTTAAATCTAAATTATTAAAAACTGAATTTTAAGCAATTCAATCATTTATCAACCTTGTAAATGCAAGCGTTTGCGTTTATCCATTTTAATAAAGTAATATATTAATATATTGTTTACATACCCATCATTAGGAGGGAAATAGTGTGCAGGATTTCGTTTTTCACAATAGTACAAAGTTAATATTTGGTAAAAACAAAGAGGAATTAGTGGGGCAGGAATCGGTTGTTTACGGTAAAAAGCTTCTGTTGCACTACGGCGGTGGAAGCATTAAAGCTAGTGGGCTATATACAAAGGTTGTTCATTCCTTGCATGAGCATGGGATCGAAATTTTCGAACTGGGTGGAGTACAGCCGAACCCTAGAGTCAGTCTTGTTCGGGAAGGTGTTGCTCTTTGTAAGGAAAATGATATTGACTTTATTTTGGCCGTCGGAGGAGGAAGTGTTATTGACTCCGCAAAGGCGATTGCTGCCGGTGCCAAATATGACGGGGATGTATGGGATTTCTTTGATGGAAAAGCTGAGATAACTGACTGTTTACCAATCGGTGTTGTGTTAACTATCCCAGCAGCAGGCAGTGAGTCTAGTAACGGAACGGTGATCACTAATGAGGATGGGTGGTATAAGAGATCGTGTGGACATACGATTATGCGGCCAAAGTTTGCGATCATGAACCCTGTGCTTACCTACACATTACCTCCCTACCAAACAGCTTGCGGGATTACCGATATGATGGCCCATATTTTAGAAAGATATTTTACGAATGAAAAAAATGTTGAGTTAACCGATCGTTTATGTGAAGCGACCTTAAAAACGATCATCAATAATGCACCTACAGTATTGGCAGACCCTACGAACTATGAGGCGCGTGCCGAGATTATGTGGTCTGGAACACTTGCCCATAATGATTTATTAGGAACGGGACGAATCGGGGATTGGGGAAGCCACGATATTGAACATGAGATCAGTGGCATTTATGACCTTGCCCATGGAGCAGGTCTGGCGATTGTATTTCCAGCATGGATGAAGTACGTTTACAAACATGATGTCAATCGCTTTGTTCAATTTGCAAATCGGGTCTGGGATGTCGAAATTGATTTGAACAATTTAGAAAAAACAGTACTAGGCGGGATTAAGAAAACAGAGCAATTCTTCAGTTCGATCGGAATGCCTGTGAGACTAGAGGAAGTCAACATTGATGATGAGTACTTTGAGGAAATGGCGAAAAAAGGTACGGAACGAGGTCCTTTAGGAAACTTTGTTAAGCTTTATGAGGAAGATTTAGTTGAGATTTTTAAATTAGCTAGATAATGATAAAACTTTCGCAGATTATTTTGAGTGCTTGGATTTTGAGGTTCTTTTCAAAAATTAATATGAAACACAGTCTGACCATTCAATTGGTCAATAAAAGAAGCAAAAACTCACCACAAAATTGGTGAGTTTTTGCTATATGTAGGGAAGCCTGTAACCTTAAACATCCCCTTCAACGAACCGACTTTTATTACTCCTTATAAATCTACGATCCGGATGCCCACTATATCCTTTAATCTATGCCGCCACATCTCTTTTGGTAAATACCATAAATGATAAGATTTGGAATAATGCAAAATACAGCAATAGCATCGCAATCGAGAACGTTAACGTCATACCTTCGATTGGTGGGACCCCATCAAAATAAACGGTCAAATCAGTATTAGCAAAAAGAATATATTTAGTCCATTCAAATTTTCCAGCTAGTAACATTGTTACTGAACCTCCCATAAATAAGAGGAATAAGGAAAGCCCGATCGCAAGATTACTGTTTCGGAATACAGCAGAGATCATAAATGCCATCGTTGCTATCATTAAAATGTCAATTGAGCTTAACAAATATTCAACTACAAGTTGTATTACAATGCTTCTTTCTACTACCTCCCCATTGGTAAAAGCAAGAAAAGGAACTTCTTTTTCTGGTAATCCAAATAATAAGAACCCTGAAATGGTTGATAAAATAAATAAAGTAGCTAATAATGTAATTCCGAATAATAATACCGTTAAATATTTCGATAATAGAATCCTTGAGCGACTAATAGGTCTGATCAGGAGCAACTTAATCGTTCCCCATGAAAACTCGGAAGACACCATTCCCGCAGCCACAATGATCATAAATATTCCGATAAAGCTAATAACTTCCTCTGCTTTTCTAACAAAAGACCAAACATTCTCTTCTGTTTCTGGAGCCATATCATGTTTGATTCGGTATTCTTTTAGGGCAATTTCTCGTTCAAAATAGGTTTTCATATTAGCGTTATTTTTACCAATTTCCTTTAGGCCGGCACGGTCGTCTTTTAGCTGTTGCTCTAATTCCTGCTTCCACTGTTTGTTTTCTTGTGGAGGATGCTTTATGGTATCATATTTGGAAAAACCTGAAATTCCAATCACGAGAAGGATAACTAATCCAAACATGACAAGTGTCCCTGCTCTTCTAAATAACTTTGTCCATTCATTTATAATTAAATTCCCCATCATACTTCCCCCTATTTTGTTGTTACTTCTAAGAAACGATCTTCCAGTGTTTTTGAAACCGTTCCGACTCCGTAAACATCAATATTCCATTCTATTAATCTTCTTAGTATGCCAGGTATATCTTCTCTAATTGCATTAACAGAAAACCCGATATCTGTAATGGTAGCTTGCCATTCAGAGCGGAGCCAATTTGCTGCATCCCCTAGTGGACCTGTTTCAAACTCAAAAGCAGCTCGGTCGGGATTGACAAAATCATTAACCGTTTGAACATCAATCAACTCTCCATTTTGAATAATGGCGATTCGATCACACATCAATTCCATTTCAGATAATAAATGACTGGATACAACCACACTCATTCTTTTTTCCCTAGCCAACCTTCTTAAATGATCTCTTATTTCTTTAATACCAGCAGGATCGAGACCATTTGTCGGTTCATCTAAGATTAATAGTTTTGGGTCATGCAGCAAGCATTGCGCCAATCCCAAACGTTGCCTCATCCCTAATGAATAGGTTTTTACCTTATCATGAATTCGGTCTTCAAGTCCGACCAACTCGACTACTTCATTGATCTTTTCTTTCTTTATTCCTCCATGCATTCGTGCGTACTGTTGTAAATTTTGAAAACCTGTTAAAAATTTATACATTTCTGGATTTTCAACTATCGCACCAATGTTTCGGATTGATCCTTCAAAATCCCTTTTTACACTTTTCCCACAAACAATTATTTCTCCCTCGCTGATCCTTGTTAACCCCACAATCATTCGAATGGTCGTCGTTTTACCAGCTCCATTTGGGCCAAGAAAGCCAAACACTTCCCCTTCGCTTACTGAAAAACTAATGCCTTTGATAATCTCTTTCCCCTTGATTGTTTTCTTAACATTTTTTAATGTTAGAACAGATTTCATTTTTGTCACTCCTCAGCTTGACATGATATTTGTATAAACTATTGAAGTACCGATAGCCCATATTTCAATCTACGCATCCTTGTAGGATGCGGCAATGATACGAAAAATTGGTTTTATCCATATTCTACCATAAATAGAATATTTTACCAATCGATGTTATTACAACTCCTAATCCTTTACAAAATAACAGCTAGTTTGTCCTAATTCACTTTATATAGAAATACAAATTAATAAAACACTTACAAAAATAGTAAAAAGCAGAAGTCACTCAATAGCATTAAGTCTTCTGCTTCTCTTTGATGATTCTTAATTGATTTTTGAAAAAAGCCTAATTAATCATGACTATTAGTACTTCTTTTTTCCTTTCTAAAACCCTTTATATTTTATGTGTCTATTTATTGGAATTTCTTTATATATTGCCGATTTTAAGGAGAGAACCTTTCTATCAGTCCGAGAAAGCGTGTCTACACTACTAAAATTTTCATTTTTTGATAATCTAATGTTTACCGCCTTTTCCCATCCAACCAATATACTACACCCAACACCACGACACAGCCAAACGACACGATGCACCAAATGCAAATAGCCTGGATCCAAAAAATTTCGGCATAGGTCAAATAGACAGAAAAAATGAATCCTGTGCCAAGAAGAATTCCGAGCAGAAACCGATTCATTTTTTCAGAGAAAATTGGAATCTTCAACAATAAACACAGAACCAGTAAATAGAAGACGATACCCAAAATGGAAACAGGTACGGAACCAATTTTGGCATATTCACTACGATTGACTGTTTCACAATTCCCGATTGGGCAGACAAATTCCCCTATCTGGCTGGCAAAATAAAGATAGCCCGAGACTGCCCAGCCAATTCCGGCGACAACGATGGCCATTCCCCTCATTAAGGCGTTGTTTATCATTTTATCCACTCATCCAACATTTTTAGAAATTTATCTTCATCAAATCCATCTAACCGTTCGAAAATTTTTCCTTCCTCGTCGATAAAATAAAAAGTGGGAAAGACCTTTATTTTTAAATCCGTTTGGATCTGTTCATCAGCGTACACGATTGGAAAAGAAAAATTATGTTCTGTTTTTACCTGCAAATACTCTTCCTTTCCTCCCTTACCGATCATCACAAAATTCATGTCTTTTAAACGATCGTTGTATTTTTCCAGGGTAGGATAAGAACTTTTACAAACTTCACAGTCAATCCGAGCAACCATCACGACATAGGGCTTCCCTTTCCCTGATTCCAGGTTAAAAGAATCTCCATTCACTTCTTCTCCATGGACAATTGGAAACACTTGCCCTTCTTTCAATCCGCCTAAATTTAAAAAAACTTTTGCCACTAAACCTGGATTGTTCAAAGCCCAAATCCCGACAATCGGGATAATCGCCATGATTAGGATCAAAAGCCATCTTTTATTTCTGTTCATAAGGATACCCCTTCATTTTGCTGCTCCTCCATCCGTTTACGATAAAACTGTGCATAGTGCCCATTGTTATTTAACAACTCAAAATGAGTTCCTATTTCTGCAATCTCTCCATTGTGTAAAACGATAATGTTGTCAGCATCTAAAATGGTACTTAAGCGGTGGGCAATGATGATTCGAGTACAGCAGAGATGGACTAAATTATCCTGAATCCGTTGTTCCGTGGTAACATCGAGCGCGCTGGTTGCTTCATCCAATAACAAAATGGCCGGTCTATGGGTCAAGGCACGGGCCAAGGCAATTCGTTGCTTTTGACCGCCAGAAATATTACTCCCTGTTTCTGACAACATCGTTCCATACTGCATCGGCATGCGCATGATATCTTCGTGTATTTCTGCTAACTTAGCTGCCTCTAAGATGAGTTCTGAAGGTAACTGGGGATTGTGAAGAGATATATTTTCATAAATGGAACGGTTGAAAACCGTTGTATGCTGCATGACGACACCCATCTGTTTTCTTAACAGAGCTTTATCCACATCTTTTAAATCCACATTATCAAACCAAATCGTCCCCTCCGTTGGCTCATATAGACCCAACAATAGACAGGCTAATGTACTTTTTCCAGATCCAGAAGCTCCAACAATCGCTACCTTTTGACCCTGCTGGATATGAAGCGATACGTTCCGGAGCACTTTAGGACTATATTGATTGTATTGAAAGCTGACATTTTCCAGCCTTATTTCACCTTTAAGCTGGTGTTCATTTCCTGCGCTTCCTTTTTCCTGTTCAACTGGAGCACCGAGAATATCCATAATTCGATTAAAGTATCTGCCCATTACTGTCATCTGTGTTCCTGTCGTGACTAAAGAATATAAAGGGACTAAGAATCCAATCGCGAGGGAATAAAATCCAAACATCGTTCCCACCGTCATCTTTTGAGCCAGTACTTGCCAGGTCCCCATCCACAACAGCAGAAAAGGTGCTCCGTATTTAAGCACAGAGTTAATCGTTTCAACATAGCTCGCCATGAAGCCGCGTTTCTCCGCTGCTTTCATTTGCTCCTGAAACAGCTTCGACCATTGTTGGTAAGCAAGCTTTTCAGCCCCTTCCGATTTCACCGATAAAATCCCTTGAATCGCCTCAGTTAAATAACTGGCAGCTGCTGTTTGACGGAGAATTTCCTCTTGAGTCAATCGCTTGATATGAGGATTGCTGATTAATAGCGTTGAAACCTGCAACACGCTAATCAGCATCATATACCCCGTCATGACCGGGGAATATTTCAACATATACAATGAAAACATGAGGACTAATCCGCCATCCAAAACAATGCTCACTGTTCTGGACGAAAGGATTTCGCGAATCATCATGTTGCTGTTTGCTCGCAGGATTAAGTCCCCGCTTGTTCTTAACTGGAAAAACTGATAGGGCAATCGCAGCAATCGGTCAAAAAAACGACTCATTAAAAGTAAATCTAATTTGTTTTGCAACTGAACTAGAATTCTGCCTCGAATAAAAGAAATAATTAAGTAGACTACTACTAAACAAATGATTCCTACTAAAATCTGGCTCATATAAGCTGAATCCTCTGGTAAAATCACATAATCAAGTAAGTATCTGGTCGCCATCGGGGTGATCAAAGCGAGTAATTGAATCCACAATGTCCAAACCAGCATCGAAGAAACTAGCCAAGATTCATTTTTGAGCAACTGTAGATATTGAATCCAGACCGATTTTTTTGTCCATTTTTCAAAAGAAGGTCCAGGTTGAATCAAGAGAACCGTCCCCGAGTACCCATTTTCAAACTCTTCGGTGGGAAGGGTGAGGCGGCCGATTGCTGGGTCGACGATATGGATGGTAGTTTTCTTTATTTTTTCAAGGACAATAAAGTGATCGCCTTTCCAATGTAAGATGGCTGGCAATTGTATGTGTCGCAATTGTTCAGTGTCTGCTTTATATCCATTGCTCACCATTCCTAGTGATCTGGCAATATCGCGCAGTGTTCTCAGGTTCGTGCCATCACGGCCGCCGCCGCCCCGGTCGCGAAGCTCTGCCAACGGAACCTCACTTTTATAGTAAGAAAAGACCATTGCTAAGCAGCATAAGCCACACTCCGATTGTTCCATCTGTTCAACAAACGGAACTCTTAAGCGGTTGGAAAAACGAACAGGGGTCTTAGCCATACGCGTTGTTTCATCCATGGCGATTCTCCCCTTTTTCTTCCGGTTGAGGCCCTGCCAACGTTAAAATGGAAGGAATCGCTTCAGGATTGGCGAGTCTTAACAAGCCATATCCGATCCCGGCTAATCCGGTCATCAAACCAGGTGTCGGCAATCCTTGTGGAATGCCACAAATCCACCCGCTATTTTCTGCTTCCTTTAAGACACGAGTTCCACAGACTAATCCTTTCCTTTTCCAAGCTTCTTGTTCAAGAACTTCACCAGCAAGAAGCATGGCCTCGATATTGCCTAAATCTCCATGACACAAACAATGGCTTCCACCCAAACCATGTTGTAAAGTGGTATTTAAAGCGATCGTAATCTCATCGCGGATACGATCATCCGGATACAATCGAAAAGACATAATTCTCCCCATCGCAATCCCAGCCGCTCCATGACACCATTTGATCGCACTCGTGCCAGTTGAAAATCTAAACTCGTCGGGGCGAACATCTTTCCAATTCCCCGTTTCAGGATCAAACAAGCTTCTCTCGAAAGTTAATGATTGCAATGCCGCTTCTAAATATTTTTCATCACCGCTTATTTTAGACAGCTCGATTAGAGCCCATGAAAAACCGGCAGCCCCGTGCGCTAACCCACCTATCGGAACACAGCCTTCTTGTTCAAACGCCCAGCCAATCCCTTTTTCAAGATTCCTAGCCTTAGCAAGCAAATGGTTGCCCGCTTTCTTTGCTGTCGTTAATGCCTCTTTATTTCCTGTTAAACTATAAATCCTTAAAGCTACTAAAATGACTCCTGCAGACCCAGCCATAAGATCATAAAGCGTATCCTTTTCGATAAACTGTTCTGCTTTTTTCAGTAATCTTTCCGCTTCAGTTATAAGTTCCGGTTCTTTCCACAATACTCCTAAATGACTAAGAACATAGGCAGCTGACGCCCACCCCTTAAAAGCTGAGACAGAAGGCATGGACATATCTAGCTCCCAAAAGGAATAAGCTCCTTTTACCGCTGCTCGTGCTGCTTGATTAAATCTTTGTTCTCCACTCTCCCTAGCTAAGTAAGTAAAATACAGAGCCATCCCAAGCACGCCATCATAAAGGCTATCATCCATTGGTGTGAACATTAATTGTTCGGATTCATCAGCACTTAACCCAATCCAACACACGTCATTTTTATCTTTCCCCCAGATGGCTTCACTAAGCAACCGATCCCCGATTTTAACAGAAGCCTCAATTAATTGATTTCGACTTGCTAAACGTTTAGGCATTTGGGGAGAAGCTTGCAAAAACGTTTTTGCAGCTATTGGTTTCTTTTCAGCAATGGTGGTCATGGACATGCGCAGGAAATGAATTTGGGTTTCACAATCCTCTCCACTTAATCCTCGTAATCTCTCAAGTACTAACGCTAATGCGGAAGTCCGGTAGAATCCTGGTATTTTTTTGCCACGAACATCCCAAAGATCTGTTGAGTTTACCTTATTGATAAACATCGGGATATCACCGTTTAACATATCTGCCGTTTCTGATGAAACGAGCCTAACTAATGACGGTTGATGTTCGACTGCCCGCCAGAGAAAATCAAACAATTGAGTTCGATGAAGACTATCCTGCAGGTAGTTTGGGTGCAGGCTTGCATCAAGGAAGGTGGCATAATTGTACGTGTGCCGGACCAACGCACGGACAGGGTCATCAGCAAACGCCAATAATGGTCCTTCCTTTGCCATAAGCAACTCACGATTATCGATGAATAGCTTATAGACTTGCCGGAACCCTTCAATGATCTCGTCTACGTAAGCCTCCGCTCTAACCTCTTTTCCATTTAGAGTTGGGCGATTACGACTGCCTTTTAAAAAAGCTTTAGTTTTGACTAACTTCATTTGATCGGTTCTAATATGTTCGTATCGATAGACCGTTCTAGGAAGTTCCTGACCACCACGTCCACCAATCGCACTTACTTCCAACCCGCGGAATTCTCCGGATTTAAACAATGAAACAGGAAGCATACCCGTTCTTAAGATGGATTGATTCAGTTTTTGAGCAGCAAATTGTAATGCACTTCCTTCATTCCCTTCAAGTGGGACCACGTTTTGAAACAAAGCCTCAACATCAATTAAGAATGGATGCTCACCATTAGCCAATACATTTTCAAGATGAAAATCCGTGGCATATAGTAGATAAAGCACTGCTAAATAGCCACCCATCCGTTGATAAAAGCGATTAATTTGATCATCCGTTTCACATTCCTTGTGTTCTACCCATTCTTCCCATCCATATTCAGAACGAGATAGAATTTTAATTGTATTAAATTTTGGATTCGCTCCTCTATCATTTATCCAACATAGAAACTGCTGAAAATGAAGATCCGTTGATAAAGGACGTGGCTTATAAACAAGTCGGGTCCCTGAAGTGAAATGAAAGATCATTACACTTCGACCATTGTTATGACGATCCCCTTCCATCGTATCAATATCGAATAGTTCACAAAAATCACCTTGAAACGTTTGTGTGATTGTCGGATAGTCATCTAAGAAACGACTTAGCGACTCCAGAAAGGAGTCAACAAGATTCCTAGTCCCTTCCGTCAGCAAGCGAGTTAATGTCGGATATTTTTGTAAAATTTGATACATATTTTGCTTCCTATTTAGATTTTCACAAATGAAATAGTCAAACCGGGCCGCTGCTGAATTTCCTTTTAACTGTTCATTAAGACGGGCCACATTCAATTCGTAAACAAGCATTCTTCCCGACAATAAATGTACATGCTGATGAACAGCCTTCATGAGCACAGGAATCAAGCCTGAGATGTTAAAAGGCAATTTTGATTGTTTACTTTTCCATATACTACATTGATCGAGCATTTGTTTTTTAGCCCAGTTTATAAATGGAACCATAAATGGGTAAAAAGGCGATTGAGAGTGTTCAATTCTTTGCACATCTTCCTCAGTTAAAAGGTTTTCTAAAGAAAACATCTCTTCCAAAGTCCTAAACCATTCTTTTTCTCTATACTCAAACGGCTTGCTAGATCCACCAAGAATTTTTTTAAACGCAGCGTAGTCTAGCCCGTCTTCTTTCAATCTAAAATGGAGCAATTCCGGGGCCAAACCAGCCCGATTGCACCACTGGATAATTTGTTTTTCTCCATCCTTTTCGGGGACGGAAGGATCGATTTTCCGTTCTGTTAAATACAACGCATTGTTCCAATTATTAAGATTCGTTGCAGAAGATTTTATGACCATCTGTATCACTCTTTTCTTCTTCAATACTTGTAAGCAAATAAAGGGATGATTCGCGGTCATCCTAATCTCTTTTATTTGCAGAAATTTAATTGGGATTTTTAAGTAATTTCCACAGAAACAAGATATATAATCATAACCGCATAGCATATATTTAATTCGTTAAAATCATTTTGCATTGAAATTCTTAAATGTGAATTCACCCCAATTCCTGGGAGAAATTGGGGTGAATGAGATGCTACGGATCTTTAAACCAACTTATCTATATTCTTTTTTCAACCATTAATGACTGATTTTCTGTTAACAGCCACAGCCAAATGTTAGCCAATCGCAGTCTAATGTATAGGAACAAATCCACCCACAAGGTCTGCCCCCTGCCACTTGCTCAAGTTCTTCATCACTCATTGTAGGGACTAACATTTGAAGTTCTTCTTTTTTAATTTCTGACATTTTCATTTCCTCCAGTATTTGTGTTTTTGAAAGCCGGCCAGCTATTCAGTTGGTTAGGATGTTTTTTCCTTAACCTGTAACTTGATTATAAAAAGAGAATGGAAATTGCGGGAGGATGATTTATTATCACCCCCCTCATCTTTCAGTAACTCAAGGCCACTTATTAAAGCAACCGGAGCATCACTTCCATACATATTGTTCAGAAAAACGAGTATTTAAGGGAGATACCTTCATGATTATTTTTTATATTGGAATGTTTCTAAGCTTATGGACAATAGGGACCATCCTGCTAATCAATAATTATAAAAACCTATATACCTACTGGATGAGTGCGATGTTTCTTATTGCAGGCTTTGCCAGCTTTTCATTGGTGATGAACCAAAGTTTTCTCCCCTTTTTGCGGGAACAAGAATTTTTACCCCTAACACTGATCGAAGCTTTCCGCATTTTCACGATTGTTGTTTGGGGAATCGAATATCATTTTCTCCCCTACCTTTTTTTAATAGGCAGTATCGTCTTTAGCGGTTATTTTTCTCAAAAAAATTACAAGATGTTCGTTTGGACCTTGCTTGTCCCCATCATGATCTATGTCATCTATATTCCTTCCTACTACCCTGAGGCTAAATTTGGAGGCACTATTTTTAAAATCATCTCCGGTGTTTATTTTTTATCGGGGATCCTCTTGTACATCAGTAGTTATTTTAAGGAAAAAAACCCGCTCCACCGGAAGAATCGGTTTAGAACCAATATGGTGGTAATCGCCATTTCATTTGTATACAACTCGGATTATTACGGCCTAAATTATATTTTGATCAGTAAAACGGGCTTAGAAATGTCCAGCAATAATTTATGGAAGCTAAATTTTTTAATTGTCATCTGGCTTGTTCTGTTTTTTATTTACTTTGGCCTAAGATATGGGTTTATGGGAATTAAACTACGGATTGAACAACAAAAATTGGACTTTTCGATGAGGTCACTTACGGAGGGAACGATTATTCTTAATCATTCGTTAAAAAATGAAGTCCACAAGATTAATTATTTAACTGAAAAAATCAAAGATTCGATTCACCAGGACTGCAAGGATGAGGTGTTACAAGATGTTTCCTGCATCCTGACTGTCACCCATCACATGTTGGATATGGTCACGAGAATAAAGGAAAAAGCAGATGAAATTATTTTAAAAGAACAGCCTCAACAGCTCAGCATACTGCTGGATACCCAACTTTCGACAATGTCCACAATTTTACAAGAAAAAGAAAATACACTACATAAGGATTATCAGATTGACCCCCTCATTCTTTGTGATTCTGCCCATATTCAAGAAACCTTCAGCAACATCTGTCTGAACGCGATTGAATCGATGGAACCCGGAAAAGGAAATTTAGAAATCATCATCACCCAATCAAAAAGAGATGTTGTGATTTGGATTAAAGATAATGGAGCCGGGATTTCAAAAGAAAATGCAACCAAGGTGTTCGATCCCTTCTTCACGACTAAAAAGGGAGCGCTTCATTATGGATTAGGGCTTAGTTATTGCTACAACGTCATGAAAAAACATGGAGGAACGTTGAAAATCTTGGAGAGCGAACCAGGAAAAGGCACGTTAATGGAGATGCGCTTTCCGCGGAAACGAGTGCTTGATTTGAATATGGATAACACAAGAAGTCCCTTATCAAAGGGCAGCAAAATTTCGACTTTACACAATTAGTGGAGCGCCCCGCATAGCCGGGGGGTTTTATCTGGGTTTGGACTTATTTGACCGGAGGAGAACCGATGCAAAAAATCATTAAAGTAATGCTCGTTGAGGATGATACATTTTGGCAACAACAGCTATCTTCAGATTTGAACAAGGAAGAAGATATTGAAGTGACCAAGACGGCTTCAACTAAACTGGAAGCACTCGAACATTTGCAGACAAATGAAATCGATGTGATCTTGATGGATATTAATTTGACCGAAAATCAGCTTGATGGCTTGGAGGCAACGAGGGAAATCTCAAGAAATAAACAACTAAAATCAAAAGTCATCATGCTTACTTCCCTCTCCGAACATGAAGTCATTTTAAAATCGTTCCAAAACGGAGCCATTAATTATATAACAAAATCCAATTTCCATGATATCGTCAAGGCGATACGGGATGCCTATTATGAGAAGGCTTCGATCCATTCAGACGCTGCCTCCGTTATGCGCAACGAGGTCCAATTAATGCTGCTAACACCGAGCGAGCGGGAAATTTATGACATGCGCGAAAAAGGTTACAATAAAACGCAAAGGCGGAGATGCTGCATAAATCGGTGAATACGATAAAGACCCAGCTGAGGAGTATTCGGGATAAGTTGTTGAGGTGAGGGTTATGAAACATACAAAAAAACCGCACGAGTGGAAAAGTGCGGTTTTTTTGGTTTGATTTTTTTCAGGCCTGCATATTGATGACAGAAACCGGAAGGGATACCCGGAAATTTGTCACCAATAGCCCTTATTGGTGTTTATAACTGTTATGGATAACCGCGAATTTGTCATCAATAGCCCTTATTGGTGATAAAAACCGGATGGGATATCCGCGAATTTGCTACCAATAACCCTTTCCAAACAGACAATTGAAGGAATTAAATGCTAAAAAAACTGGGGAGGATTCAAATCAACGAATTATTAGATTGAGCCTTCATTAAATTTTTACCGTATTCCTGCTCTAATTCATTTTTTGTCATAGAATCATATTTGTTTCTTAACCTTGCCTTCTTTTTTTCGCTGACCTGTTTATAATATTTGAAATTATAATACTTATAATCACTTAGTTTAGGATTCATGATTCCATTTGGTCGATAAACTTTAATAAAGATTTCTTGTGTTTTAACAAAGGTTTTTAATAATTCACTCCAAATTTCAGAATTAACGTTGTATTCAATTGCTTGAAGAGCAAACTCTGCGAATAAAAAATCTCCTGCTGAGTTGGGTTGTAAATTCCCCGGATATTTATTCCCTTGGATTTGTCCGTTAGCAAATAGTTCAAAACAAGTTTGAATCCTCTTGAAGTCTAAATGACCTTTTCCATCTAAAAAAAACTCATAATAAAGTTCTAATTGTTTATTTGAAAGATAAATAATATCATCCACATTTAAACTAGGCATTTCATTAAAATTAGGGATTCTCCCAACTTTTGCAGCCCGGTTTCTAGTTTTAAGTCGTTCGAAAAGCACCCGTTCCGCCCGTTTCACTACTTGGATTCGCTTTTCCTTTTCTTCTATAGGGATTTTGGGGTTCAGACCAACTAACGATGGAAGAAATCGAAGATCATATTCTTCAAAAAATAATTGATCCTGTATGATAGAAAGCTTAACACTTTGAATCATATTCCGCGGCAAGTACCCTCCAATAAAATTTTCACTGATATGCGTCAGAAAAAAACTTAAAACGAGGGACTTATGAAAGCTAAGTGATACCCATCTGTTTATTGGGGATACAGATCCATTTGGGTATATATCTGAATATAAATTTTTGTATTCTCCTCGAGACAGATATCCCCCAATATAAAGAGGATTTATATCTGTAAAATAAAACTTATAAAAATGTCCGTTAGGAAGACCTATTTCAATCCATCTATTCTTAAATTTAATAAGATTAGATAACACATCACCTTGATCAATTACCTTATTAACCAATGGTTAATCTCCCCCTAATAGTAGGACATTACAAATTATTATACGGGGAACAATTTTGTAATATTACCCGATTATAGGGCAAAAAAAAGCCATGTTATTTTCTTGAAATATGAAATTTAGTAGGGTTTAATTTTTAAAAGGTTCCCATTAACTCTAGTTTTGTACACTAGCACAAAGAGACCACGTATTCACGAGGTCCCTTCCTTTAACATTCTTAATGAAATTGAGGCACAAGGTCTTTTAATAATTGAATGGTCCATGGGGGCCGGGGCCTTCCCACGTATTATCTAAACCCCAGTGTGAAATTACAAAAGGGCCATGAGGTCCAGGTCCCTCCCATGTATTATCCGTTCCCCAGTGTGTAGAAGTATACAAACCGGATGGGGAATAACTGCCGGGTGGAAAATAGCCGCCAGGTTGAAAACCAAATGTAGGATACATACCGGTCGTGTAAGGATATCCTTGGAACATAGAATAAACATTTGGGCGAACAGAATAATAGTAATATGCCATACATATCTCTCCCAATCATAAATTAAATACAATTTTATGTTATGAAAACAAAAAGAAGAGCGTGATGTATAACCATAAAAATGGAACAATTGCCTATAAATGGAATGGGTAGGTATTTTATTACATTTCTTTTGCGGAGAACATTATGGAAAACTCCGCTTATCTTAAAGGGATTGAATAGTTGGTTGATCATGAATATCTAATAACCTAGTAATCTCATCAAATATTTCATCAACAGAAGTTTCTGATGCGATGGCTAGCTCCATAAACAAAATGCTTTGAATAAATATTATCATAATACAGTGACGGCGAGCATTAAGTACGGAATTGAGCATATAACCGCAAAAGTGAGCATATGTTCCCACACTTGTCCGATATATTCCTAACATGTCCGATAAATTTTCCAACTTGGTCCATATATTTAAAAAGTTGGTCTATATATTTAAAAAGTTGGTCCATATCGGGTCAACCCCCTAAGTTTGGACATATACTCATGTTTTCTCACGATTCCTTTGTTTTTAAAAAAACTTTTTTATCTATACAGCGATTGGTTTTTTA
>NZ_JBKFGH010000051.1:0-8916 GCF_051233475.1 Neobacillus terrisolis
TCATAAAAGTTACGTTGGCTAGTGTTTCTCGACCGAAGTCGATCACACTATAAAATATTATTGTTGACGTTTGTTTGTTTAGTTTTCAAAGAGCAATTTTTGTTTATCGCTCAGAAGCGACTTTATTAATATAACACTTTATCATTTCGTTGTCAAACATTTTTTTAATAATGTTTTATGTCGTTTTGAAGCGACGTTTATTATAATAGCATGCCTATACTAAATCGTCAATGTTAAAATAAATAAATGTTTTTATCTAAATATACCCATATCTTAATCATTCGAACAAAAATAAAAACCGCCATTATTGACGGATCAACCCAAAGGTTATATAACCCAAATCTGAATTGCCACAAGAGCTGCTAAACCTGGAATACCAAGAAAGCCCGAGATCATCGTAGTAATAAAGTTTATCGGAACATGGATCCCATATTGATTTCCTAATGTATTTAAAAAAAATAACAATATGGCACCAATTAGAAGTTTGATCACACCTTGTCCAATATATCTTATTGGTTTTACTGGCGCCCCAATAAAAAGTAATAATAAAACCAAACCAACAATAACAGCGATAATCAACATTGGTTCCAAACAAAAATCCCTCCTACCTAAGAATCCTACAGTAAAAGGATATGTACAAGTCTCCTGAAAAAGACCATGGTAAGAGGGATAAATATTATTATTTTCTTATTGATATATTTCGGCTTTTGGCTTCCCTAATTAAGAAGAAGTATTTTAACTCTGCCAATTTGGCATCACTAATCACTTCTTCAGATGGATCTAAACATCTTTCTACCAGAGTTTTTTGATGACTCCAGTCGTTCCGTAAATGGTGAAGCCTATTTAATAACTTTTCATCAAATTCTTTGCGAAGTCTTCCTTTTCGTTGGAAAAACATGGTACACCCTCCGTAATTTATACTTCTCTTCGCCCTTCAAGCGCCTTCGAAAGGGTAACTTCATCAGCATACTCTAAGTCTCCCCCAACTGGTAAGCCGTGGGCAATTCGGGTAATGCGAATTCCAGTTGGTTTTAGTAAACGAGAAATATACATTGCGGTTGCTTCTCCCTCAATATTCGGGTTGGTTGCAAGAATAACCTCTTCAACTGTTTCATCCTGTAGTCTTTTAAGCAATTCAGGAATTTTAATATCCTCTGGGCCAATTCCATCCATTGGAGAAATAGCTCCATGTAATACATGATACAATCCAGAAAACTCTTTCATTTTTTCCATTGCGATTACATCTTTAGGATCCTGAACTACACAGATAACAGATCGATCACGACGCTGATCTTCACAAATGTAACATGGATCTTGATCAGTAATATGACCACATACTGAACAGTAAGTTAGATTTCTTTTAGCATTTACCAATGCCTTTGCAAAATCTAATACAATATCTTCCTTCATACTTAACACAAAAAATGCCAGTCTTGAGGCGGTTTTCGGCCCTATTCCCGGCAATTTCATAAAGCTGTCAATCAGCTTCGAAATCGGTTCAGGATAATGCATATTGTCTAATTCCTCCTAGAACAATCCGGGAAGATTCATTCCTTTTGTAAATTGTCCCATTGTGTTGTTTGCTAAGTCATCCGCTTTTTTCAAAGCATCGTTTGTTGCAGCTAAAATTAAATCTTGAAGCATTTCAACATCTTCTGGATCGACTGCTTCAGGTTTAATATTTACTTCCACTACTTCTTTGTGCCCAGTAACAATAACCGTTACTACGCCACCGGCAGTTCCTTCAATTCTTTTTTCGCCTAATTCCTCTTGAGCTTTCGCCATTTGCTTTTGCATTTTTTGCATTTGTTTCATCATACCTTGCATATTTCCGCCACGCATCATAATAAAAAACCTCCACTTATGTTTTATTCTTTAATTTCTACAAGATCTTCACCAAAAAGCTTTTTAGCCTCTGCAATTAATGGATCCTCTAAAGTTTCTTGTCCTTCTTCAGGTGTATCATTACGCTGACTCGCTAAAAAGTTCTCTCGTATATTATGCCATTGTTCTTCTGGTACGCCCAGAAATTCCATTCTTTTCCCTAACAATTCTTGCATAATAGAGGAGACGGTTTCAAGAAATCTGTTATTTTCCATCGCCATTTGGCAATGAATTTCGTATTTAAATTTTATTATAAATGTATGTTCTGCCGCTGCCACAGGTTCTGCTTCGTTTAACAAGGCAGCTTGCGATCGCATTTGTTTTTGAGCTAAAAGGCCACGCATTTCTGCCCATTTGCTTTTAACTAAAGTTAAATTACTTTTAGTTGCCTGCTTTAATATTTCATTTATCTTTCCGACTGGAGCTTGAAACCCTTTCCGTGAGCTTCTTTGAACAGGGGCTGAGGCAGCTGGTTCGCTTGTTATGGCTTGAGCTCCATTGGTACTTAATTCTTTAACTTTTTCTTCTAGCTGTTGAATTTTTTCGGTAAGCTTATCAATCGTTGGCGAAGAAATGGATTCAACATTCGTGGTTCGCTGTAATTGGCAAAGCTTGACGATTGCAACCTCTAAGAAAATTCTTGGATGATTGGTCCAGCGCATTTCCTGTTGAGTTTTGTTTAATATTTCAATAAGATCGTAAATGCTGTCCGTCTGAACCTCGTTTGCGATTTGTTTGAATTCCTCATCGGCCATCGCTTTTTCCATTGATTCTTCTAATAATGGTGCCGTTTTATATAGTAGCATATCGCGATAGTAAAAGATAATGTCCTCAATAAACCTTGATGGATCCTTTCCATTTGCCAATAAACTCTCTAATGCTTCTAAACCGCCAGCAGTATCTTGTTCAAGAAAGGCCCGTGCCATTTTGTTCAAAAACCCTTGGGAAACAGAGCCTGTTACTGTCAAAGAGTCCTCAAGGGTAACTAGATCCTCACTAAATGAAATCGCCTGATCCAATAAACTCAGTGCATCCCGCATTCCACCTTCTGCTGCTTTGGCTATAACATGCAGTGCCTGTGGTTCACACTCGACTCCAGATTCATCAACAATTAACTTCATTCTGCTTACAATGGCCTTAGGTGTAATTCGCTTAAAATCAAAACGTTGACATCTAGAAATAATCGTTAACGGAATTTTATGTGGTTCAGTCGTTGCTAAGATAAAAATGACATGCTTTGGTGGTTCTTCCAGAGTTTTTAACAATGCATTAAAGGCACCGATCGTTAACATATGTACTTCGTCTACAATATAGACTTTATATTTTACTGAAGTAGGGGCATATTTTACTTTATCACGAATATCACGGATTTCTTCTACCCCATTATTGGAAGCAGCATCTATTTCAATAACATCCGGTATGGAACCGTCCGTTATCCCTTTACAGGAAGCACATTCATTACATGGTTCACTTACAGGCGCATTTTCACAATTCACTGCCTTAGCTAGTATTTTAGCTGCACTTGTTTTTCCCGTCCCGCGCGGACCTGAAAAAAGATAGGCATGAGAAATCTTTTGCTGAAGCAGGGCGTTCTGTAAAGTTTTTGTTACATGTTCTTGTCCTACTACATCGATAAATGCCTGCGGACGCCAAACACGGTATAAAGCTTGATAACTCACTGAAATCGCCCCTTTTAAGTCTAAATAATATCTTCTCTATTATATCGTAATCATTTTCATTATTACAAAATGAAAAAAGAAAATTTTCGGCACATGTTCTATTTTAAAAATATGGCTGTGTTAAACTTGACTGTTGATTGCAGCGAGAGGCGCTTGCTTTCCGCGGGGCGGGCGGTGAGCCTCCTCGGAGCTAAAGCTCCTGTGGGGTCTCACCTGTCCCGCTGCTCCCGCAGGAGTCAAGTGCCTTCCGCTCCAATCAACATTGCGTAAAAAATCAACACTGTGCTTAAACACAGCCAAAATATAAAAAAACCCATCCCTATATTGGAATGAGTTTTGTTATTATATGTATACCGTGCACCCTCCGTCGACTGACGACCATAAGCGTTACTTAAGCAGTTAGCTCGGCCCAGGCAACCCTGCGGCACATGGGAGCTTCCACTTAATGCTGCTTCCTTCCGGACCTGACATGGTTCATGGATTCCCATTGCGCAGGACCCGGGCGTCAACGCCACTTACTTAAGGCAGACCCTACAGTCAGCCAGCCTCAGTGAGGGAATTCGGCCTCGCTAGAGCGGATTGCGAGTACAGGGCACCGCTACCTCCCCGCTTAGCACGGTAATTAGAAGTATACTAGCATTCACTCAAAAATGCAATGCGATTTAGCTGTTAATTATTGTAAGGCGTCATTCTCCGAAATAAGTCGCTGTTTCTCGTTCTTTTTCCGCTTGCGAATTTCTCTAAAGAAACTTGATAAAAGCTCGCCACATTCCTTTTCTAATACTCCCGAAACTACTTCACTTCGGTGGTTAAAGCGTTCGTCCTCAGGCAGATTCATAAACGTCCCCGCACAACCACCCTTTGGGTCTTTAGCTCCGTAAACAACTCGACCAATCCGAGATAAAATAACTGCACCGGCACACATCGGACACGGTTCTAGCGTTACATACAAACTGGCATTTTCAAGCCTCCAAGTCCCAAGTTCCTGGCATGCTTGATCAATCGCAAGCAGCTCGGCATGGGCTAAGGCATTTTGTTTAGTCTCACGTAAGTTATGTGCTCTTGCGATGATTTCACCGTTTAGGACGACAACAGCTCCAATAGGTACTTCCTCTTTTGCTTCTGCCTTCTTTGCCTCTTTAATCGCCTCTAACATATAAAATTCATCTTTTTTCAGGTTATCTCCCATGTAGAACCCCTTCTATACACTGTTATTTCTTTAGGCAATCTTACTATATTTGTTTCCATTGTTAAAGAGACCTATAAGGCTTGTGTGTTAAGGAATAATTTTTATGGAGATTTTATAGGGTTCTTAAAATTATCATTTATTTTTTTTTCAATCATAAAATGATTAATATTTATGTGTTCATAAGGGGGATTTATATGCAAATCCATGTCATACAGCCAAACCAAACGTTATTCGGAATTGCACAAGCCTATAGCACAACTGTTGATGATCTTATTGAAGCAAACGATATACCTAATCCAAATGACTTAGTACAAGGACAAACATTGGTTATTCCGATTGTCGGAAGATTTTATTGGGTGCAGAGTGGTGACAGCCTTTGGTCAATCGGGAGAAAGTTCGGGGTAACACCTCAACAATTAGCCGCAATCAATCGAATTCCAGTAAACCAGCCGCTAACCATTGGATTGCGTCTTTACATCCCGCCTCGTCCAAAAAGAAATGCCGAAACTAATGCATATGTTGAACCACGGGGACAAACGGTTGCTCCTGCTTTAGAAGCCAGCGCAAGGGAGGCTGCGCCCTATTTAACCTATTTAGCTCCCTTTAGCTTTCAAGCATTAAGAGATGGAAGTCTTAAAGAACCCCTGTTAAATAATTTTCCGGCGATTGCTAGAGCGAATAATAATACATTAATGATGGTGATAACGAATCAAGAAAATGATCAATTTAATGCAGAGCTCGGACAAATTCTCCTTAATAACATGGAGATTCAAACGAGATTTCTTAATAATATTGTCACTACTGCCAGACGATATGGATTTAGAGATATCCACTTTGACTTTGAATTCTTACGCCCCGAGGATCGGGAAGCTTATAATCGTTTTTTGCGAAGAGCACGCGATCGCTTTAAACAGGAAGGTTGGCTTATTTCAACCGCGCTCGCGCCAAAAACAAGCGCAACTCAAAAGGGTGAATGGTATGAAGCCCATGATTACCGAGCCCATGGAGAAATCGTTGACTTTGTCGTTATTATGACTTACGAATGGGGCTATAGCGGTGGACCTGCCATGGCTGTTTCACCGATTGACCAGGTTAGGAAAGTTATCACATACGCTTTAACGGAAATGCCGGGGCAAAAAATTATGATGGGCCAAAATCTTTATGGCTACGATTGGACCCTACCATTTGTGCAAGGAACGGTAGCTCGAGCTGTCAGTCCTCAGCAGGCGATTCAGCTTGCTGCAAGATACAATGTAGCCATTCAATATGATCCAAAAGCTCAAGCTCCTCATTTTAATTACACCGACGATCAAGGAAAACAGCATGAGGTTTGGTTTGAGGATGCTCGTTCCATTCAGGCAAAATTCAACTTAATTAAAGAACAAAATTTGCGTGGAATAAGCTATTGGAAGCTTGGATTAGCCTTCCCTCAAAATTGGCTGTTAATTGTTGAAAATTTCAATGTTGTAAAACGCTAGACCACATATACCTAAACAAAAAGACTGCGCTATCTGCAGTCTTTTTTTTACCCTTAAAAATACAAATAATGTCACATTCGCCTCAGACCTAATGTGTGTTACAATATCCTTTGCACACTCTCAGTTATTATATATAAATAACAAAAAAACAAATACGTATAGAGATAAATAGAGGAGGACAATGATGGAGGGAACACCTTTTATCACGGTAGAGGGACCAATTGGTGTGGGGAAAACCTCTCTTGCAAAAGCAATATCTGAAAAGTTTCAATTTACGTTACTAAAAGAAATAGTCGATGAAAACCCATTTTTAGGGAAGTTTTATGAAAACATAGAAGAGTGGAGTTTTCAAACCGAGATGTTCTTCTTGTGTAATCGTTATAAACAATTAGGAGACATCCAAGACTATTACCTTTCAAAAAATAAACCTGTCGTAGCTGATTATCATATTTTTAAAAATTTAATTTTTGCTGGGCGCACTTTAAATCAAGAGGAATATGAAAAGTATTATAAAATTTATCAAATTCTTACATCCGATATGCCTAAACCTAATGTGATTATTTATTTAAACGCAAGCCTTGATACTCTTTTAAAAAGGATTCAAATTAGAGGCAGAGAAGTTGAAAGAAATATAAGCCCTCTTTATCTAAAGCAACTATCCCTCGATTATGAACAAGCCATGTTGAAATTTGAGAAACAACATCCAGAAATCCCCGTTCTGCGCTTCAGTGGCGATGAGTTGGATTTCGTCAAACAAGAAGAAGATCTCTCATTCATCCTAGATATCGTTTCGAAACATGTGAATAAAAGGAGTCCGCAGCTATGAACTTACGAATGAAATATCAAATTCCCACCAATGCCGTTATTACCATTGCTGGCACTGTAGGTGTTGGAAAATCCACGATGACCAATGCACTAGCAAATGCATTAGAATTTAGAACATCTTTTGAAAAAGTGGATAATAACCCTTATTTAGATAAATTCTATGATGACTTTAACCGTTGGAGCTTCCACCTACAGATTTACTTTTTAGCCGAGCGCTTTAAAGAACAAAAACGAATCTTTGAGTATGGCGGCGGCTTTATTCAAGATCGATCAATCTATGAGGATACGGGTATTTTCGCGAAAATGCATTACGAAAAAGGAACGATGTCAGAAGTCGACTTCGAAACATATACCAGTCTCTTTGATGCAATGGTGATGACACCATACTTCCCTCATCCAGATTTGTTAATCTATCTAGAAGGATCGATTGATGATATTCTTGAGCGCATAAAAGAGCGCGGCCGTCCAATGGAGCAACAAACTCCTATCGATTATTGGCTTGAAATGCACAAACGCTATGAAGATTGGATCAATTCCTTTAGTGCATGTCCAGTGCTTCGCTTAAATATAAATGAATATGACATTCTACAAAAAGAAGACTCTATTGAACAAATTATCGAAAGAATTTCCTATAATATGAAACAAACTCAGTTGCTAAAAAGATAACGGAACAAAAACAGACAGTACCTCCTTAATTTCAGGGGGTACTGTCTGTTTTTTTATGTCATAGAAATGTCGAATTTTCTTTATGAAAGGTCAAAAAAACCTGCTACCGAAAAGTAGCAGGCTCAATCTCCAATTTTTATGCACATTAGTCATTAATTTCAAAGGTGTAATGGCGGAGGAAGAGGGATTCGAACCCCCGCGCGGTTTAACCCGCCTGTCGGTTTTCAAGACCGATCCCTTCAGCCGGACTTGGGTATTCCTCCGTATTGACAAGAAATAATATAACATGCCTAAAATACAATGTCAACATAATAAAATAAAAAAATGGGCGGAATTTTCCGCCCATCGAAAAATCGGATGCACTACGTTTTTTCTATTCAGGACGAATGACAGTATGTTTACCCATATATGGCTGTAATGCTTCAGGGATTAAAACACTTCCATCCTCTTGTTGATAGTTTTCTAAAATGGCAGCTACTGTTCTTCCAAGTGCCAGACCAGAGCCATTTAATGTATGAACATGCTCAGGCTTAGCTTTAAGATCACGACGGAAGCGGATATTGGCCCGTCTTGCTTGGAAGCCTTCAAAATTACTGCAAGAAGAAATTTCACGATATGTATTATAGCTTGGAAGCCATACTTCGATATCGTATTTCTTAGCAGCCGTAAAGCCTAAATCACCCGTACACATGCTCATGACCCGATAAGGAAGGCCTAATAACTGAAGTACTTTTTCAGCATGACCGGTTAATTTCTCAAGCGCATCATAAGATTCTTCCGGTTTCACAAATTTAACCAACTCTACTTTGTTAAATTGATGCTGACGAATGAGTCCACGTGTATCCCGGCCAGCTGAGCCCGCCTCAGAACGGAAGCATGCACTAAAGGCTGCATAACTAATTGGCAGTTCATCTCCGTTTAATATCTCATCACGGTGAAGATTTGTTACAGGTACCTCAGCAGTTGGGATTAGGAAATAATCTTCGCTCTCGATTAAAAACGCATCTTCTTCAAATTTTGGCAGTTGGCCAGTTCCAGTCATGCTAGCTCGATTAACCATGTATGGAGGTAATACTTCTTTATATCCATGCTCATCAACGTGAAGGTCCAGCATGAAGTTAATTAACGCACGTTCTAATCTTGCCCCTAACCCTTTATAAAAAACAAAGCGGCTTCCGGTTACTTTTCCAGCCCG
>NZ_JBKFGH010000052.1:0-7562 GCF_051233475.1 Neobacillus terrisolis
AAGGTCCAGCATGAAGTTAATTAACGCACGTTCTAATCTTGCCCCTAACCCTTTATAAAAAACAAAGCGGCTTCCGGTTACTTTTCCAGCCCGTTCAAAATCAAGGATGCCAAGGTGATCAGCAATGTCCCAATGCGGCTTAGCCTCAAAAGCAAAATCTGGTGTATTGCCCCATTTTCTAATTTCAACATTATCGTCCTCTGTATCCCCAACCGGAACACTGTCATGAGGAATATTTGGAATACTTAGCATTAGCTGTTCAAGTTGTTCTTCATAAACACGAAGTTCATCATCAAGTTCCTTAATCTTTTCACCAACTTGCTTCATTTCAGCAATCAAATGATCAGCATTTTGTTTTTCACGCTTCAAAACAGCAACCTGTTGTGATACTTCATTTCGGTTGCTTTTTAACTTTTCACTTTCAACGATAAGATCGCGCCGCTTTGTATCAAGCTCCTCAAATTTACCTAAATCAGTTAAATCCTCTCCGCGATGCTGAAGCTTTTGTTTTACCTCTTCAAAGTTTGCTCTTAATACTTTAATATCCAGCATTTTAAACCCTCCTTGTATATGTAAAAATATTTAATTTTTTAAAACAAAAAACTCCCGTCCCCAAAACAGGGACGAGAGTACCTCGCGTTGCCACCCTGGTTGAAAGCAAAAGCTTTCCACCTCGATAAAAGATAACGGCTTTAACCGAAAGTATTTACTGACCCAAATAGGGCGTTCCACACTTTGCTCAAGGATGGATTCACAAATGCCATTCACCGGTTTTCACCAACCACCGGCTCTCTTAAGAATAAGCAGCTTGCTACTATTTCCTCTCATTGCTTTAAAATTAATCATAATTCAACCATAATGTACTATAGTTGTTTCTAAAAAGCAATCAAATTATACAGTTTGCTTTTCCTTTGCTTCTTTTACCATGTTCACAAAATATGCTGTTAAGCGATGGTCATCCGTCAATTCAGGATGGAATGAGCAGCCCAGTATATGCCCTTCACGTGCTGCGACAATCCTGCCCTCATGCTTTGAAATAACCTCAACATTCTCTCCAGCCTCAACGATATGTGGGGCACGAATAAAGACAGCCGGAAAATCTAGTGCAACTCCAGTAATATCTAAATCAGCCTCAAAGCTTTCACGTTGACGGCCAAACGAATTCCGTTCCACCGTAACATCCATTACCCCAATATGTGGTTCATCATAGCCAACCACTCTTTGGGCTAATAGAATAAGTCCGGCACAAGTCCCATATACCGGTTTACCGGAGGCTGCGAACTCCTTTAACTTATCCATAAAGCCATACTTATCAATTAACCGGCGCATTGTCGTGCTTTCACCGCCAGGTAAAATCAACCCATCAATTTCATCAAGTTGTTCCACTTTCTTAATGACAACTGCTTCTGCTCCGGATTCTTCTATGGAACGGACATGCTCTCTTACCGCACCTTGTAATCCAAGAACCCCTACTTTAACCATTTTATTACCCCTTACCAACCGCGATCCTGCATCCGAGCGCTAGGAGCTAATGTAGAGATTTCAATCCCCTTCATCGCTGTTCCAAGGCCCTTAGAAAGGTTCGCAATCAATTCATAATCTTGATAATGTGTAGTTGCTTCAACAATCGCTCTTGCAAATTTTGCTGGATTTTCTGATTTGAAGATACCAGAACCAACAAATACGCCATCAGCACCAAGTTGCATCATTAACGCAGCATCAGCAGGTGTAGCAACACCGCCTGCAGCAAAGTTAACAACCGGTAACTTACCTAAACGCTTGATTTCAAGTAATACTTCGTATGGAGCCCCTAGAAGCTTAGCTTCTGTCATTAGCTCATCTTCATTCATGCCAACTACTTTACGTACTTGAGCATTTACTTTACGCATATGACGAACCGCTTCGACGATGTTTCCTGTTCCAGGCTCACCTTTTGTACGAAGCATTGATGCACCTTCACCAATACGACGAGCTGCTTCACCTAAATCACGGCAACCACAAACAAATGGTACAGTGTAGTCTCTTTTATTTAAGTGGTACTCTTCGTCAGCAGGAGTTAACACTTCACTCTCATCAATGTAGTCAACACCCATTGCTTCCAAAATGCGCGCTTCAACGATATGACCAATACGAGCTTTTGCCATTACCGGAATGGATACCGCACCCATAACTTCTTCCATAATACGAGGATCAGCCATTCTCGCAACGCCGCCTGCAGCACGGATATCAGAAGGAACCCGTTCTAATGCCATAACAGCAACTGCGCCTGCCTCCTCAGCAATTTTAGCTTGCTCAGCATTAACAACGTCCATAATGACGCCGCCTTTTTGCATTTCTGCCATACCTCTTTTAACGCGATCTGTTCCAGTTTTCACGGAAACTTCCCCTCCAAAATCGTAAATAATTAATTTTTAAGAACAATTAATTCTATCGGATTATTCTTTTTTTCCTTAATTTTAAATAAAACAATAAAAAAGGGTTCCTGTCAAGACAGGACCCTTAATTTTAGAACAACCCTTTTACAGCAGACGACACACTTCCCCAAACGTCGCCAAAGAAACCACCGATTCCGCGCATCATTAACACGAATCCGTTCGCTTTTTCTACATTTTCTGCAGCGATGACATCAACTTTCAAGTTTTTATTGTTTTTATCTGCAATAAACCCGAGATCTTCTCCATTTTTAGATTCGAGTGTTACATATCCAATCTTATCGCCTTTTTTAACAGGAGCTGTTAATTCTCCATCTTTCGTTAGTTTCTTTTTATCTAAAACTAATACTGCTTTATAATTTTCTTTCTCACCATTTTTAACAACTAAGCTAATTGGGTCTTTTGTATAAATTTTTACTTTATCTCCCTTTCCCTTAACAACCGGTAGGGATTTTTGCCCCTTAACTTGATAATGCTTTGGTAAGATCTGTTCTTCGCCAGTATTATTGAAAGCATAATCTAAGATTTTTCTAGTTTCAGTAAATCGTGCATCTTTGGAAGAAGCCTTCATCACGACCGAAATAAATCTTTGGCCATTTCTTTCTGCTGTAGCAGTAAAACAATAGCCTGCAAAATCGGTAGAACCTGTTTTTAAACCATCTACACCTTTATACTCAAATATTAATCCAGGAAGCATCCAGTTAAAGTTTGGATAATCTCTTCCGTCTTTTTCAAAATGTAACTTAGGTGTTTTCGCTGTTTCAATAACCTCTGGATAATCTTTAATTAAGCGATATGCTAATGTTGCAGTCGCACGAGCAGACATGACGTTTTCCTCATTCGGTCCGCCTGCTGGGATATTCCCTAATAAACTTTCATTATTAAGACCTGATGCATTAACAAAGTTATAATCTTTTAATCCTAGCTCTCCTGCTTTTTTATTCATTAGAGCAACAAAGTTCTTTTCTGTTCCGGCAACAGTTTCGGCAAGTGCCACTGTTGCTGCATTTCCTGAGAAAATAGCCATAGCTTGGTAAAGCTCTTTAACGGTATATTCCTCACCTTGAGTTAATCCAACATTTGAAAGATCAGGAGCAGCAGAAAGCTTATGAACATACTCATTGATCATTACTTTTTGATTCCAGGTAATTTTTTTATTATGAATCGCTTCTAACACCAAGTATTCTGTCATCATTTTTGACATACTGGCGACGCCTAAAACTTTATCAGGGTTTTTTTGATATAAAATCTTTCCGGTCTTTGCATCTAGTAAAATAGCAGCCTCCGCATTTATACCTAGCGGATCTCCTTCTGCTTTAGCTACATTTGGAATAACTGTCGATACAGACGCAAAGCATACAATTAACATAGCAACAAACAGCAAAACCTTACGATAATAGTTCAACCCGATTTCCTCCAACTCTAAAAAATTAAGTCTTATCTATATTGTGAGAGTGGTAGACTCTTATTTTCACCTTGATAAGTTTAACATAAACAATTGCTTGTTTCTACACCCTTCTATGTATCGTAAAAGGGTATTTTCAAACAAAAACCAAACTATTCAAGCGGTCTATGCAATGCTTATTGAACTAGTAGTTTTTACCATTTAACAATCATTCTTTTGGAAAGAGTTTTTTAAATTTTGACAGACTTCCTCTAAAAAAATCAAAGAAAAAAGACAGGGGGAAATTCCTAACGGGTTCGATTTCCAATCGCAAAACGTCAATTTGCACAGGAAAATGCAAACCAAATTGTAATCCTTTTTGCACTATAAAATGTAGGGTAATTTGTAAGGCTAGAAAGAGTAAAAAACAAACTAGCAAGGGTTATATTATACCCTTGCTAGTTTGTTTTTAAATGCTACCCTTCGAGTTGCTAATTATGTTCCATTTCTGCCTGCTTACGTATCGTTTTTTGTGTAGGTATGAGAATTCATAAGCGGAAAATTTCCGCCTAATTTATATAGGGGAAGCTTAAGAAGAGGATATAGGCGGAGAAATTCCGGTTAACTGCTTTAAATAGGTCAAAATTCAAAGATTTGGACCATATAACCGGAATAAATCCGCTTATTATTCGGGAAATAGGGGTATTTCCCAATTTAAGCGGAATTTATCCGTTTATTTTCCATTCCAGTCAAGTCTAACTAAGAACGAGACTAACCTTAATCTTTCAGAATACAAATTTGCAAGTAAAATTGTAGTGTATTTTGCTGCGGTACACTGGCTATTGTACCACCACATTTTAATATATAAATTGCCCAACAGATTCTCCCGAAATAATTATCGAGATCCTTTTATATCAAAAAAATAGACCTCCAAATTATCATACAATTTGAAGGTCATTTTGCATTTCATATTTTATGTTTGCGATAGTTAACGGAACCCGTTTGAAAATTCCTCTGTCTTTTTATATTTGATTTTAAAAATATCTTATGATAAAGAATAGTTTGGAGCTTCTTTTGTGATTTGAACATCGTGTGGATGACTTTCTCTTAACCCTGCTCCAGTCATTCTGATAAACTGTGAGTTCTCTCTCAGCTCAAGTAGGTTTTTCGTTCCACAATATCCCATACCCGAACGGATTCCTCCAACAAGTTGGTAGATCGTGTCAGCAAGTGGTCCTTTATAAGGAACTCTACCTTCAATACCCTCAGGAACAAATTTCTTATTATCTTCTTGGAAATAGCGGTCTTTTGAACCCTTTTCCATCGCACTTACAGAGCCCATACCACGATAAACCTTAAAACGACGGCCTTGATAAATTTCTGTCTCACCAGGGCTTTCTGATGTACCAGCTAACATACTTCCGAGCATAACAGCATGTCCGCCAGCTGCTAACGCTTTAACAATATCTCCAGAATATTTTATTCCACCGTCTGCGATAATAGCCTTACCATGCTTTCTTGCTTCTGTTGCACAATCATACACAGCGGTAATCTGTGGAACCCCAACACCAGCTACAACTCGTGTTGTACAAATCGAACCAGGTCCAATTCCCACCTTTACAACATCGGCACCAGCTTCAATCAACTCTTTTGTGGCAGCCGCAGTCGCAACATTCCCAGCGATAATCGCTAGCTCAGGATATTTACTTCTAATTTCTTTTACGGTATTAATTACCCCTGCAGAATGCCCGTGAGCTGTATCAACAACAATAACATCTACATTTGCCTTAACAAGAGCATCAACGCGCTTCATTGTATCCATCGTTACTCCAACTGCTGCTCCTGCCAACAAACGCCCTTGTGGATCTTTAGCGGAATGAGGAAATTCGATAACCTTCTCAATATCCTTAATCGTAATTAGCCCTTTTAATACCCCTTCTTCATTAACGAGTGGAAGCTTCTCGATTTTGTATTGTTGAAGAATCTTCTCTGCATCCTCTAAGCTTGTACCAACTGGAGCAGTAACTAAATTTTCCTTTGTCATCACATCAGAAATTAAAATCGAATAATCTTGAATAAATCGTAAATCTCTGTTTGTAAGAATTCCCACTAATTTTTGTTCTACTTCGTTATTGACGATTGGTACTCCTGAAATTCTGTATTTGCCCATTAAATGTTCCGCATCATAGATTTGTTTTTCAGGAGTTAAGAAAAATGGATCTGTAATAACGCCACTTTCTGATCTCTTTACTTTAAGAACCTGATCCGCCTGTTGTTCAATCGACATATTTTTGTGAATAATACCAATTCCACCCTGGCGTGCAATAGCGATTGCCATATCCGCTTCCGTTACCGTATCCATTCCTGCGCTAATAATTGGGATATTCAACTTGATTTTATTTGTTAATTCCACTTGAAGACTTACATCGCGAGGGAGCACTTCTGATTTCGCCGGGACCAGTAAAACATCATCGAACGTTAAACCTTGTTTACTAAACTTAGATTCCCACATTTTAATTTTTGACCTCCTGGATACGTAAAAATATTATTAGTAGGTTATCAATTGGATAAAATACTGTCAAGAAAGATCACTTAAGTTAGATTTTTCTGAAAATTACAGAGAGGGAAACGTTATGAAATATCAAGATATAAATAGCTATGCAATGTTCTTCTCAGCCTCCTTTACACAAGACTTTTTAAGGAAAAGTTATCTAAATCAAAATATTGACCAAGCTGACCAAAAAAGTTATCAAAACTGCTATCCATTTATTTATTATCTTGAACATGGAAAAATTTATTACCAACAAGCTCAACAAGCACCGTTAATCATTCAGCCAATTTTGCTTTTTTATGGGTATGTCCACTTAATCAAGGCATGTATCCTATCAAAGGATCCAAACTACCCTGAGACAACGTCTGTATTGGCTCATGGGGTTTCTTCACGGAAAAGAAAAAAACAACAATATCGTTTTATGGAGGATGATGTGAAATTTCAAAAAACAGGATTATTCCCGTTTATATCAGATAAGTTGTTTCACATGAAACAATTAGAAGGCGATAAAGTAACTATGCAGGAATTACTTACCAATATTCCTGAATTAAGTCCTCTTTTTTTTCAATTAGAGAAGAAAAAAACATTCACTGAGGTAAAAAGGGATAAAGACTGTTTGTATATATCGGATAAGGTATTAGATTCTTTTCATATGACTGAAAAAAGGTTTGAAGACTATTTACTAACTAAATTCCACGTTCCTTTTTCTATTACACAAAGTGATGGAAAATTACATCTGCTTGAAACAGAAGGGAACAATTTTTCCTCTAAGGAAATGTTACCTTTCCGATTTAATATATTAGAAAAACAATTTTTCTTTCCAACAAATAAAGGAGCGTTAATTCATTTCCCGGAAATTTTAATTCATTATTTACTTCTTTATAATTTAAGCATGATTGCCAGGTACGAAACGGAATGGTGGAGCGAATTATTGAAAATGATGCCTAATAATGATTTTCCCTTTATTCAATCCTTTTTAAAAACTACAATAACAAAAGGGCCCTATTTAATCTATGAGTATTTAGTTAGAGGAAGAGAGAGTTAAATTTATACATATCCGGTATATAAAAGTTCACAAAAAAAACAGCCTCATTAGCTGTTTTTTTGTTTGCCCGGCAGCGTCCTACTCTCACAGGGGGAGAGCCCCCAACTACCATCGGCGCTGAGAAGCTTAACTTCCGTGTTCGGTATGGGA
>NZ_JBKFGH010000053.1:0-10505 GCF_051233475.1 Neobacillus terrisolis
AAAAAACCAATCGCTGTATAGATAAAAAAGTTTTTTTAAAAACAAAGGAATCGTGAGAAAACATGAGTATATGTCCAAACTTAGGGGGTTGACCCGATATAATGTAAACTTGTCCGAAAAATTTTCGAACTTGTCCGATAAAATTCTAAAGTTGTACCATAAATTTGCAAAGTTGGTTCATATATTTTCAAAGTTGGTTCATAAATTTTTCGAAATGTCCCATTTCCACAATTAAACGGGCATATTGCCCTTTCTGCGGGCAAATAAATTTTTAAAAAAGCGGAAAATCCCGCAAAACGAGCAATATTTTATAAGAAAACTCGATTTTCCGTCTAAAAAACAACCATTTTTATAAAAAATCCGGGATATTTTTATAAAAAGCTCCGTCAGGATTAAAAAAACTGCAAAAAAACTATTACCAAGATCAAATCAACATAAAAATACAACTACATAGCGGGGGAATAAATTTGCAAAAAGAACAGCATTACAGTGTCAGAATGAGAGCTTCCATGAATGGCCCTCATGAGCAAGGGGGGAAACATATTTCCGGAGGAGAAACCCTCGCAACTTACAGCAATCTACAACAAGCAATCAACACTTTACTTGAAAAAGGTTTAAACCATACAAGAGGCAAACCGGATTTCATGCAAATTCAGTTTGAAGCCATCGATGAACCATTCAAAACATTAAAGCCGCTGCAGATCACCACAAATGATGTGGAGTCTGTAGCAGAGGGGCAGGCCGTAGCAACCAAGCTGCTTCAATCGGTCGGCATCAAACCGCAAATTATCGAAAAAGCACGCAAACAAATGAGCGAATATTCAGGAATCAGAGGTGCGATAGTAGTTGATGTTCAAACAGGCGAGCGTTTGGATGAACGACGCGATCGGGGGATTCGCGTCTCTCGGATGGACTGGCCCATCAACAATTTCACCAAATGGGCAACCGACAACAAAATGCCGAACAATCCCAGAGTCAAAGAGGCGCTAGTGCTTGCAACAAAGGTCAGTGCACATCCGGCAACCGTTGCCGAGTTATGCTGGTCAGATGATCCTGAATATGTAACCGGATATGTGGCGAGTAAGCAGCTTGGCTATCAACGAATCTCAAAACTAAAGGAATTTGGAGATGAACAAGGCTGCCGAATTTTCTTCATCGATCGGTCAGAAGACTCAGAGGACATAGAAGCTTACATACACTATCTGGAAAAACAGCCAATAGTCGTTCAGTGTTAGAAAGAAAGAGTGGGGAATGCAAATGGAGTTGGATAAATGGTTAAGCAAAAGATTAAATCATACGATCGAGGCAGGTCTTTACCGCACATTGCGGAAGATGGACAGCGCTCCCGGTCCAAAAATGTCGGTGGATGACCGCCCACAGCTGGTCTTTTCATCAAACAATTATTTAGGGCTCGCCAATGATCATCGGTTGATTTATGCAGCAGAAGAGATTCTTCATACTTTTGGAGTAGGGAGCAGTGGCTCAAGATTAACGACAGGCCATACGAAATGGCATCTAATGCTGGAACAGAAAATCGCCGATTTTAAACGAACCGAGGCAGCGCTGCTTTTTTCTAGCGGTTATTTAGCGAATGTCGGCGTATTGTCGGCCGTACCGGAAAAGGGCGACGTTATTTTAAGCGACAAATTAAACCACGCCAGTCTGATTGATGGATGTCGATTATCGAAAGCAGAAACGGTTGTTTATAACCATATTGATATGTGCGACCTTGAAGAAAAGCTTGAGAAAGCTCGAACCTATCAGCGCCGTTTTATTGTAACGGATGGCGTGTTTAGTATGGATGGAACGATTGCCCCATTACAAAAAATCATGTCCCTTGCCGCGCAGTACGATGCGTTTGTCATTGTGGATGATGCTCATGCGACCGGGGTTTTAGGTGAAAATGGCAGAGGAACAAGTGAATATTTCAATGTAAAACCAGATATTGTGATTGGTACACTCAGTAAAGCGGTGGGCACGGAAGGTGGTTTTGTTTGCGGCTCCCAAGTGCTAATCGATTTTCTAAGAAATCATGCGCGGACCTTTATTTTTCAAACTGCTATGCCACCAGCCATCTGTGCTGCATCCTTTGCTGCCTTCGAAATCATGGAGCATAGTCAGGAAAAGCGACAGCTGCTCCTGGCAAAGGCCGATCACATCAAAATGGGGTTAGAAGAAATGGGTTATTCTCTTAAAGGAGAGGATACCCCGATTATTCCTGTCATCATTGGCGATCCTCTTTCTGCTCAACTTTTTGCGAAAAGGCTGCAAGAAGAAGGAATTTATGCACCTGCCATTCGACCGCCAACCGTCGAAAGCGGGGAAAGCCGCATCCGGTTAACCGTAACAGCGGATCATAGTTTGGCAGATATAGACTACTTATTAAGGACATTTCATTTAATCGGCAAAGAATTACATATTATCTGATACGGAGTGACAGTGCCGGAATGTCCAAATCTTTTTTGAAAAATAAAGATAGTAAAGAGGTACTAATAAAATGACAAATACCCAAGCTTTAAAAATAAAGCCATTTTCGCTCTCTTCTTCAGCGTTTTTGGAAGACCCTTACCCGATTTACGATCAAATGCGTTCGACAAATCCTATTTTAAAAATGAGTGCATTTAAATATCCCGGTGTGTATGTCACTGGATATGAAGAGTCGGTTGCCATTCTTAAAAATCCTAAATTTCAAAACCGCACTCCGCTGCCGCAAGCTTCAAAGAAATATGAGGCTTTGAAAAATGTTCAAGACAATATGTTGTTATTTAAAAATCAACAGGATCATAAACAGCTCCGCATGTTGATGAGTAAAGGGTTTACCACCAGTGCGATGGAAGAGTACCGCCCATATATTGAAAAAACGGTTGATGATTTGATTGATCAGGTCAAGAATAACAAAAAAATGGACATTGTGACTGACCTGGCTTTCCAGTTGGCAAGTCAAATCATCGCCAAAATATTAGGTGTACCGGAGGAAGATCGATACCAGTTCAGAGAATGGACCCTCACCTTAATCCCAACCATAGATTTTACAAGGTCTAGAACAGTTCTCGCCAATGGAAACGATACTACGAAACGGTTAATGGAGTATTTCAAACAATTAATCAAACAGCGGAAACAACATCTTCAGCACGATTTTATTAGTATTTTAATAGAAGAAGGGCAGCAGGGGGATACGTTGACAGATGAGGAATTACTGGCAGCCTGCATTTTGCTTGTCATCGCGGGACATGAGACAACAGTCAATCTGATTAGCAACTCAATGTTATCCTTGTTGAACAACCGTGAGCAATTAACATTGCTAAGGGAGAATCCAACCTTGATAGAATCAGCAGTAGAGGAATTCCTGCGGTTTGAAAGCCCAACCCAGTTGACAGCCCGTGTTGCAACAGAAACGATAGAACTGAACGGAACCATCATTCAACAGGGCGAGCAGGTATACATCCTGTTGGGTGCCGCCAATCGTGATCCGAGACAGTTCAAGAATCCAAATCAACTTGATATTACCAGAAATCCAAATCCGCATCTTGCCTTTGGGGCCGGTTCGCATTTTTGTATTGGTTCAACGTTAGCACGTATGGAAGCCCAAATCGCAATTCAAACTCTCCTAGGGCGATTCAATCTATTGCAGCTAGCGACAAGTCAACTGCAATGGAGAGAACTTGCTGGCTTTAGGGCACTAAAAGAGCTGCCAATTAGCTTTTCATAATTTAGGGCAATTGACACTCGAAGCATGGACCTACCCATAAGGTTCACTGCTTCGAATGCATGCTGTTTTCGACCTGTAAAGTAGCCATGCCTATTAGAGAAACGTGAATGAAGAAGTTAATAAAGTTTATGGTTTGAGATACAGTAGAACCGTCCCTCTGCATCCTCTGCATCATTTCCCATTGGAAAGCGAGTCCCGGTCACTGGCGGTTGGGGGCTGCTCTAACCAGCCGTGTTTTATCATGATATTTGCTCCGTCCTCTGCAAATTTCATTAGTTCTAAAATTAAGCGAACGTAATGAACTCCTAGATCTCTCCGTGAGTTGACACTCAACGCATACCCATAATACCCAATCGATAATTGTGTAGATAATTGAATTTGGTACAACAAATATTTATCTGAAAAGGGTGGAGTAGTAGAGTTGGTAACCATCGATTGCCAAGAAACGGGTGAAGGCAAATGCTCTTCATTAAAAACTGACTCAAACACTCTTAAATGTTTATTGCTAATGCCCAAGCCTCTTTTAATATGTTGACGAACATCTTCTGCCTGGGCCACTTGGGAAAATCCCACCTTTAAAGCAGCATGCAAATGCATTTTCGTCATGTTGAAAAAAATATCTCCAATTTCCATAACATTCAGTGGTCGGCGTTTTCCAAACCATCCAGTTAGAAAAGTTTGGTGTTGAACAAAATCATAAGATTTCGGTGGTGTGATAATTGGAGGTCGTGTGAAAAGTCCTTTCTTTAGCATAACATCAAGGGTTTGTTCGTAAAGCATCATTGTTTCGTTCATGCAGGTTATGTAAAACTTTCGTATGTCTGGCCGAATAGCCGTACTAACTGAAAGAGAGTAGCCGGTTAACCCCTGCAACGTCATGATATATATGTAATTTAAGTAGAAAGGGTCTAGAAATAGACGAGGTGCGTTTGCGTTTACGTCTTCATCTTCTTTAAACCCATATGGAACCGGGAAATTTTCGTTTAGCATAAATTGGGCGATTTCTTGAACATGCTTTTTTGATAATTCATCTGAGGTTTGGTAAAGCGTTTTGACATCAGGATCTTCAATATGCTGTAGTGCATATTTAAAAAAACAAATGGACATCGTGTCAAAAATATATTGAGTCCATATGCTCGTAATTTCAGGAGCAGTTAATCGAATCAGGTTATTCTTCTCCAAGGTTCTTCCTCCAATTTGCAGGGAATCTTATGTGTGCTTATTCTTTTCTAAAAACTCCATTTTATGCACCTAAAATTTGATTGGAAACAATCTCTTTCCAACGTCTAAAAAAAACAGAATTAGAAATAATAATTTAGAAAAAGTATTTCTGTAGATAGGAGAGCGTCTTTATGGATCAATTTGAAGGAAAATCAGAATCCAAACAACCGTATTGGGAAAACATTTTCGAGCAAATAAACACTATCATGACAGACCAAGTTTCTTCGGGGAAAAATGTCAAGTCTGCATCCACCGCTCTCAACCTACCTGTTCAAATGATAAACACTGTTAGTATTCCTCACACAAGAGCCACATTTATGGCATTGGTAGATGTAATCATCCCTTCAACATTAGGAGCATTGGATTTACGATTAGACGATTATATTCTCTGGACATTGGATCATTATGTATCCATCCAAGGAGAATGGGGTGTGAAAACTGCCCAGATATCTTCTCAAACTGCAAGAATACTGGATATATCCGCTTATCAACTGATCGTTTCCGGAAAAATGAAAGGTCCTGTTGATTTTTCTACTTATCCGGATGGTGGTCTATTTGCAGCTCTTTCCCCTGATGACCGGTTAGAGGCGATCCGATTATTAGAAAATCTTCAAGTTGATTTAGAAGTTCTGCCTTCACCATTTCGAAACAATGCAGGATTAATCAAGAATGTTGTAACGGCTTTGCATCAAATGGTTATGTTTGGTTATTATTCCGAATGGTTTTCGCTTGGATCGACTCGCTTAGCCTATCCGGAGAATCACCGTTTTGAAAGACAACCAATGACATGGGAAAGCCTGGATTATCCCGGTCCATCATTCGGTTATCGGGCAGTGCGGGGATTTTTAATTGATAAATTTTCAGAAGAGGGGAAATGATCAATGAATACAGATGCGGATGTAATCATTATAGGTTCTGGTGGTGGTGGGGCGGTAATCGCCAAAGAGTTGGGAGAATTAGGGGTTAAAGTAATCCTCCTTGAAGCTGGTCCTTGGTATGGGAATAAAAAATGGAACAAACCTAATCAAGAACGCGGATCCATTAGCAGTTCCAGTGAGGAAGACTTAGATATAAACCTGTTACGGCAACAATATACAAAACATGAACATACGATGAATTCCTTTGAATTTGGCCGTTTCAGGTGGGGACCAGCGGATCGACGACGTCCAGCTTGGTACCGGAATGTCCCAAAAAATGGGCTCATTTGGCAGACGACGGGTGTTGGTGGGACAACACAGGTTTATTGGGGAAATTCACCGAGAGCGTATTCAATGGCAATAGATGAGGTCTGGCCCATTTCTTATCGTGAGTTGATTCCCTATTATGAAAAGGTAGAAGCTACATTACCAGTCAGCCCTGCTCCCACTACTGCAAAAGAAGAATTGTTTTATTACGGTGCAAAAAAAGCCGGTTGGTCGATGCTGAATACGTTAAATCCAACTTCACCCGGATACCGTCCGCAACCTAATGCCATTCTTCCTCCAAATGAGCGGTTGATGGATTCCGAGACCAGTTTGGAAGAAGTATCTAAATTGGAGGGGTGTACGCTTTGCGGTCATTGTGTCAATGGTTGTCCACATGGCCCATCGGTTGACAAAGCAGCTAAACGTCCGACCAACGTAAGCTACATTCCTCTTGCCTTAAAAACAAATAATGTAGAAGTTCGACCTAATACATATACAACCAAGATTTTGACGGAAAATGATGCTAAGGAAGGAATCCGCGCAACTGGGGTTCAGTACAGAGATACATGGACAGGAGAGTCCGGTGAATTGTACGCAAAAGTGGTTGTCATGGCAGCAGGTTGTATCGAAAGTCCAAGACTCTGGCTTAATTCAGAACTACCACAAAATTCATGGGTTGGCCGAGGATTAACGAACCATTATTGGGATTGGGTTACGGGTGTATTTGATGAAAAGGATCTAATGGCTATTCTGGGCCAGCACAATGTGAATCCGTTTGTTGGTCCTACATCAGGGGGGAGATTTGACTATCCAGGTTTAGGATGCATTCAGCCATCTGGGGTCAGTCCGGGATTATTTGCTTCGTTAACCTTTGGGTTTAGCGATAGTGGCTATCATTTTGGACAAAATCTATTACGGTCTGACCCTTGGGATCAACAAGGTCGAGTGGTAGGGAATGAATTAAAAGAATGGATGTACAATTACAAAAATACATTAAGCTTAATGATCTTTACTGATGATCAGCCCAATAAAAAGAATGGTGTCACGATCGATCCTTTAGTAAAAGATGAACACGGCCCCATTCCTGTAGTTCGATATACAGCCAGCGAGGAAGATAAACAGAAGAGAAACAAGTTAGCTAGAATGGCTGCAGAAATTTTGCGCAAAGCTGGCGCAAAGAAGATTATCCGCACAGATTGGCCAGCACACTTATTTGGTCATATTGAATCTACGATGCGCATGGGCTTTGTCGTGGATAATAATTGTGAAGCATATCAAGTGAAACGGCTTTTTATTGCGGACAATAGCGTTCATTTTAATGCGATTGGAGGACCAAATCCTACGTTGACCACCCAAGCGTTGGCTACACGAACAGCTGAAATATTAGCCAGTAAATATTTTAGTTGATGAGTTGTCAACTTTGATGGTGGGGAAGGTCAGAAGGGTTTGATAGATTGGTTCAAATATTGGCGAGGTGTACCATAAAAAGCAACCTGCCTATATTGCGGATAAATGGATAAGTAATGGATAAAGATGGGTGCATCAACGAGGAAGGGATAGTTTATGTAAAATGGACGGTCCCCATAGACAATTCCATTTAGTGCAGTATCCATTTCTTTTTTGAATATTTTAAAACGAGTGTCTGCAATTTTTTGACTGAACTCTCCACCATCTACATACGCTGTTCCGACTAAATTTAAACGACCATGTGAATCTTTTTTCCATTCTGCTAATACTTCGTCACGCATGATGGGGTTAATGGATTTATCGTTGTACACATATCCAATATCTAAAAATAATTCTGCTGTATTATCTGAATGCGTAAGAGTATATTTCCTTTCTTCAATTGGCTGAGCAAAAGTGGAAGGTGGAATAAGTTTAACGGTTAATTTCTGTGGATTAAAAACGGACATATAATCCCCCCTATATTTAAGATGAATCTGCTTGAGTCCATAGAAAAACATAAATTTATATGGATTACTTTATGTGTGTGTTAATAGCTATATGACTGTAAGGGTGCTGGGAATATAAGAATAGAACGGGAATGTTTCTACCCAGACTAGTTGGAAAGGTATAGGTGTTCTGAAATATCCTCTATCATAAATAAACCATAATAAACCAGATTTTCTGCAAATCTGGTTTATTATGGTTTATGTTTAAAGCATATTTGGGATTTACTTGTTATCATTTTTCTCTTTTTTATCTTTTAAAAACATCTTAAAGTCTTCTTTTGATATATTTGATTTCATCGCATCTTTGACTAACTGAATCCAATCTGTATGGAAAATAAGCTCACTATTTTTCATATTAATTCTCCTTTTTTAAAAAATTGAACGTAAAAATTCATTTATATTGGTGTGGTTCATAATAACTTTCGAAATTTTGCGACTCTTTATGAGGGTGTTTGGGGTATTTTTTAGAGGTTATTTGTCGAAAATTAAGACGGCAAAATTTATTGATTTTTTGGAAAATATCACCAAAATAATCAAGTTCTATGGTATAATTAGTGTAAAATTACACTGAGAGATTAATCGGTGAAAAGGGGGGGAGATAGAATGAGAAACAGTTTATTGGTTCCATTACAGTTTCTCTTTCCAATCTTGGGTATTCTTCTAATCTTAACAGAAGTTGTTGGCTCTTATACCATTCAGACCTCATTAATTGTATTACTAGTAGGATTTCTCTTTTCAATTTTTTTAGTAACTTACAAAAAACTCATTCTATGGGGAATGCTGAATATTTTCTTGACTGTCCTAATAATAGTCGGAGGTTTAATTGTATATATTGGGATGCTTGCATCGGGTGTTTAGTAATCAAGGGGACGGTTCTGATGATTTCTTTTTGAATGGGAGTCAGTCACATCCTGACTTTACAATTTGGAAGGATACGTTTTGGGAATCAAGGGACTTCGTGTGGATTTGACGGACATCAGGGACCTTATTTTTGAGTTATTTCCCTGTTTTCAACTTTTGGAGGACATAGGATCACTTATTTAACTAAAAACGTATGAATAAGGCTCCAATATTCACGAATAAGGAATCCTGTGTCCGCTTAGCCTATCAAATCAACACTTTTTGTCAAAATTAAGGATCGTATGTCCGCATTTATATTAAAATGGCCACCATGGCGCCTCTTGTTTTAGCCAACACGGTTAGTTGACGTTTACTGAAATTAAATAAAACCATTAAGATATTGATACAGTTCTTCAAGCTCTTGCTCTTTTCCGACAATACAATTTGGATATTGTTTTATCTCCGGTACACTGGTTATTTTAAAATCATTTGGAGAAGGGAGTCCCGACGCACAAATCACCAAATAGTCTGCAAAAAAAATCAATCCTGTTAGCGCTGACGTCTTAATCGTCATTTGCCCCATAGGTCTCCCGGCAAATAATCCCTTCATCGCACTCTTTCCGCCCGTTCTTTCAATCACAATCTTCGTCTCATCAATCATCACTTTTGTTCCTGATTTTAAATCGAAAGTTTTCATAATCTATCTCCTTTTTATCGGGGCATGGGATTAATACAACTATGATTATTATTAGCTATTAAATATATCATACCACTATTATGTTATAAAAAATATCCCAGTCTAATATTTCAGAGAGAAAGCGCTGCATAGGGAGATTATAGGATTTGATTGCTAAAAATTAAGAAAAGGGGAGCCAGTAGTAAGCTTCCCTTTTCAGCTCAATTTTTTAAATTATTACTTAACACTAGAACTTATGAGTATTTGATTTAACTTTAAGTTTACTGGATTTGCGATTGTATCCCCAACAGGGCACTTACTTTCTACAAAGGCGATAAATTCTTCAACTTTTTCTCTTGGAGCATTTGTTTCAATATGAATGTTATAGCGAATATCACTGAAACCTGGGCGGACATTAGATTTATTCAAAAAGCCGTCTGTATCGAGATCACCTTCAAGCTCAACCCTGAAATCGTCCAGTTGAATATTAAACTTACTAGAATACACTCGTGCCACAATTGCCTGGCAAGCTCCCAAGGCGCAAAGAGCTAGTTCAACAGGATTCATTCCTGTATCCGTTCCTCCAAGTGTTTTTGGTTCATCGATGGTTACCTCGAAATTTCTGGACTTAACTTTCACTTGGACTCCTGCTTGTAAATGAGCATTTGCTTTAAATGTCGCTTTTGCCATATTTTAAAACCAACCTTTCGTATATGAATAATTAGATTATATTTCCTAATTATATCGGGTTAGTTGTATAAATCAAGTGAAAATATTAAATATTCAAAAAATAATCCAAGAGGCTAAAGTTAGCCCCTTGGATTATTTGTGCGCCCGGCATGGGCTATAACTTGGTGGTGAAAGTCCACTACAGGCTTGGCAGTAGGAACTGTTAGCCAATGGCAAGGGTGTCCATCGTGAGG
>NZ_JBKFGH010000054.1:0-7761 GCF_051233475.1 Neobacillus terrisolis
ACACTATTTCTCTTACTCATAGTGGACTCCTCCCCTTATGACTAAATTGTACTCCTACTAAATTTAGGTGTCCAAATTAGTAAGGGGGCTAAAAAGATATGAGACAAGTTTTCGATATATGCTCATATTTCCTTCGATATGGTCACCAGCCAATCCCCATAAAGTCTCACACAGTCCCTGCCTGAAACAAATACGCTAAAAATCACCCCTGCCTTTTGCAAAAAAGGGAACATTTAAAATATATGATTGTTAACCAGATATGTCAATCGGTTAACAAATTAATTTTTCCTTATTTAAATCCTGATATTTACAGGAATATTTTCTATATGTTAACCTTTTAAATAAAATAGTTAACAAAAACACGCAGCATTTAAAACCTACAAAAAATTTTAAACAAGGGGTTTGAACACTTTGATTGCTACACTTTCGCATTTACAAAAAACGGATTTACAACATGTTTGGCACCCATGTTCTCAAATGAAGGATTACGAGGAATTCCCACCTATTGTCATTAAAAGTGGGAAGGGAATTTACTTATACGATGAAAACGGCAAGGAATATATTGATGCCGTCTCTTCTTGGTGGGTCAATTTATTCGGACATGCAAATGAACGGATCAGCAGGGCGCTAGCGAATCAAGCCTTTCAACTGGAGCATGTTATTTTTGCCAATTTCACACATGAACCAGCAACACTACTTGCCGAAAAGCTTGTAAAAATTACGCCAGATGGCTTATCAAAGGTTTTCTTTGCCGATAACGGATCTTCCGCCATCGAAGTCGCTTTAAAAATGAGCTTTCAGTACCATCTTCAAAAGGGGAAAACAAATAAAAAACGCTTTTTAGCTTTTTCGGATGCTTATCATGGGGAAACACTTGGTGCATTATCAGTTGGTGGCGTCGGTCTTTATAGTGACATTTACCAGCCGCTTTTGCTTGATACATTGCGGGCACAGGGGCCGGACTGCTTTAGATGTCCTTTTCATGAAAGCCCCGCCCATTGCAACACTCCATGCATCTCTTCCGTCGAAGCGATGTTACAACAACATCATCAGGAAATAGCTGCTGTGATTATTGAACCGTTAATCCAGGCTGCAGCCGGAATGAAAATGTATCCTCCTGCCTTTTTAACTAAATTGAAGGAATTATGCAGTCAGTACGATGTTCATTTTATCGCAGATGAAATCGCGGTAGGATTTGGCCGGACCGGAACGATGTTCGCCTGTGAACAAGCAGGTATTACTCCAGATTTCATGTGCCTATCAAAAGGTCTCACCGGGGGATACCTACCATTGTCTGTTGTCCTCACCAATGATGAAGTCTATGATGCTTTTTATGATGATTATAAAAACAATAAGGCGTTCTTGCATTCGCATAGCTATACGGGAAATCCATTAGCCTGCCGGGTTGCACTCGAAGTTTTAAAAATTTTTGAAGAAGAAGAGTACATAAAAAAAATCCAACAGAAAAGTGCTTTTATGAGAGAACTGGCTTCAGAGACATTTCTTCAACACCCTAATGTAGGTGAATACCGACAAGTTGGAATGGTGGGCGCGATTGAATTAGTAAAAAACAAAGAAACGAAAGAACCTCTACCAAGCACAGAACGCGTCGGTTATAAAATTTATCAGATTGCCCTTGAAAAAGGCCTATTAATAAGACCTTTAGGCAACGTTCTCTACTTCATGCCGCCATACGTCATCGAAGAAAATGAAATCCGAACCATGATCAACAAAGCCAACCAAGCCATCGTCGAATATTTTTGAACAGGGGGACATCTCAAAAAAGGAGGCACAAGAACCGTCCCCTTGTCACCCCTTGTCACCCAAAAAAAGGAAGCACAAGAACCGTCCCCCTGTCACCTAAAATAATTTTAAATTGGGCAACTTAATTACAAGAACATTGTGGAGGATCCTTTATGGAACATAAACAGACGTCGGGGCTAATTTCTTTAGCTTCAGTACCATTGGTAATGACATTAGGCAATTCCATGTTGATTCCTGTATTACCGATTATGGAAAAGAAACTGGATATAACTCCATTTCAGTCTAGCTTAATCATTACAATTTATTCAGGTGTGGCCATCATCTTAATCCCGATTGCTGGGTATCTTTCCGACCGAATTGGAAGAAAAAAAGTGATTATCCCCAGTCTTATTGCAGCAGGAATAGGAGGTGTTATTTCCGGCTGGGCTTCATGGAAAATGAATGACCCTTATCTCATGATATTAGTCGGGAGGGTTCTTCAGGGAATTGGTGCAGCTGGAGCTAGCCCCATTGTTCTCCCACTGATCGGAGACATGTTTTGCGACGAAAAGGAGGTCAGCTCAGGTCTTGGATTAATTGAAACATCTAATACAGTTGGAAAAGTTTTAAGTCCGATCCTTGGAGCCTTCCTCGCGTCCATTTTCTGGTTTTTGCCTTTTTTAGCTTTCCCGATTTTTTGTTTGTTGTCGATCTTATTAGTTGGAATTTTTATTAAAGCTCCAAAAGAAAAAGAAGAACCTCCAAAATTCAAGGTGTTTTTGAATTCCATTAAGAACATCTTTAAACGAGATGCTCGTTGGTTATTTACAATTTTTACAGTCGGCGGCATTTGCATGTTTATCCTATTTGGAATGCTCTTTTATTTATCTTCCCTCCTTGAGGAAATTTATCATATTGAAGGTATAAAGAAAGGCGGAGTCTTAGCCATTCCACTTGCAGCATTATCACTTTCTTCCTATATAACAGGGAAAACGATTGGAGAAAATAAGAGCTTAATGAAGTGGATCACCTTTTTTGGACTGCTTCTATCCACACTTGCACTTTGGAGCACAAGTTTTTCAAAAAATATTTATTTCCTTATTACTACCCTCGCGGTAAGCGGGATTGGAATTGGAGCATCATTACCTTGTCTTGACGCTCTTATCACTAGTGGATTTAAAAAGAAAGAAAGAGGTACCGTTTCTTCGATATATAGTAGTATGAGGTTTGTTGGGGTCGCTTTGGGTCCACCGATTTTTGCTATACTTCGCGACTACTCACATAAATCGTTATTTTTTAGCGTTACAGGGATTTCAATCATTACTGCTATTCTTGCGTTATTTTTTATAAAACCGCCAAAACCGCAATCCGAAAAACGAGGGTTGTTTGAAAAGTACGAATCGTAGAGTAGATTTAAAAATGAATTAAAATTTCTGGGACTGATAAACGGGTCAGCCCCTTTTTCTATTTCATCAGGAATCCATTTTTGTCTAACAAATTTTAATTGCAAGTTGATATGCTTCGTATTTCCTTATAGATCGAGCACCAAGATCGTTTGGAAAAACATATTGGAATTCCCTGCTCCTGAGCCCTTCGTTTAATCGATTTGGATAGGTTGTGATTAATAAAATCCGTCAACACTAAAATGATGTCAATTTCACTTGGAATATGATTGCGAATCGATTGGGTTTTTCGGCCGTTAATGTGGAATACTTCTTGAAATCCCTGTCCTTCTAAATTTTTTGTAATATTACCGAGATGGTCTCCGCCTATAATTAACATTGATTTCAACTTTAGCACCTCCCTATCATTTGATTACTGTTGAGATTTGTAGCTAATCATTTTTAACGATCCAAAATCACCATGTGGATGGCTTTGAGATTGAAATCTTCGATATTCACTTTCCAGCTCTGTTAGGGATAACTCGAAAAGATGTTTATCTTCCTTTTTATAAACATTGAAAGCTATCAGTTTTTCGATTAATTTTTTTCGTCTTTTTTCCACAGCATTTCGAAGTATATCACTCACATGAATCACTCCTATCACTAGATTCATATTTACTTTTTGTCAGCCGTTTTTTTAAAAAAAGGCTCCCCATTTAAGAAAATTCATCTTAAATGGAAAGCCTCTAGTTTTTCTAGTCAGCACTTCAAATTTTATATTTCTTATCTGTAAAGTATGAATTGATTTCAAAAAATATATTTTCTTATTTACTTACATTTGCCGCCTGCTTTGCTTGCTGGCTAGCTTTTAAAGCAAAATCTAAATCCTCTAGAATATCTTCAATCGCTTCGGTTCCGATTGACAGACGAATTAATTCTGGTGTTACACCCGCTGCTCTTTGTTCTTCGTCTGTAAGCTGTTGATGGGTGGTGCTTGCAGGATGGATAATCAACGATTTCGAATCCCCAATATTGGCTAAATGAGAGAATAATTGGATGGAGTCGATTACTTTCTTGGCTGCCTCTAGTCCACCTTTTACACCAAAGGTTAAAATCGCCCCTTGCCCGTTAGGTAAATATTTTTGTGCTTTTGAGTAAGATGGATGACTCTTCAAGCCTGGATAGCTTACCCAATCGACCGCATCGTGTTTTTCTAAAAATTCCGCTGTCTTCAATGCATTTTGACTATGACGTTCAAGTCGAAGATGTAATGTTTCTAATCCTTGTAGCAACAGGAATGAGTTGAAAGGTGACAGCGCTGAACCAAGATCTCTTAATAGTTGAACGCGTGCCTTTGTAATATAAGCTGCATCCCCAACAGCATCTGTATAGACAAGGCCATGGTAGCTTGGATCCGGCTCAGTTAAACCAGGAAATTTCCCGCTCTTCTTCCAGTCGAATTTGCCGCTATCAACAATCACTCCGCCAATCGTTGTCCCATGCCCGCCAATAAATTTAGTTGCAGAGTGAACGACAATGTCTGCTCCAAATTCAATTGGTCGTAATAAATATGGGCTTGGTACAGTATTGTCAACAATAAGAGGAATTCCATTTTCATGGGCAATGTCCGCAACAGCTTGGATATCGAGGACATCTCCCTTTGGATTTCCAACTGATTCAGCATAAATTGCTTTTGTTTTTGGAGTAATCGCTTTTCTGAAGTTTTCCGGATCCTCTGGATCAACGAACTTCACATTAATTCCGAATTTTGCTAGTGTTGCCGAAAATAGATTATAGGTTCCACCGTATAAGCTGCTTGAAGAAACAATTTCATCTCCGGTTGAGGCAATATTGATAATGGCAAATGCTGTAGCTGATTGTCCTGACGAAACCCCAAGTGCTCCAATCCCGCCTTCTAAAGTAGCAACCCTTTGTTCAAATACATCTGTAGTTGGATTCATGATTCGGGAATATACATTTCCAGCTTCACTTAAATTAAATAAATTTGCTGCATGTTCACTATCATTAAATACGAAGGATGATGTTTGGTAAATCGGTACTGCACGTGAATTGGTAGCTGGATCCGGTTGCTGTCCTGCATGAATTGCCTTTGTTTCTAATCTTTGATTTCTTTCATTTGCCATTATAATTCCTCCCTTTTTTAAAAAACCAACTAAATTTATAGGGTTAATAAGTTTAGTTAATAATATATAATTACCCAATATTTGTCAACTGATTTTTCCTAATTTTTAGACTATTAATTCTGGTTATAAAAAAACTCCTTTTCGCATTGCGTAAGGAGCCTTTGGATGACCAATCAGCTTTCATGAACGGTACATTCTCTATTGAAATAGATCAATAGGTTATGACGCTATGTACCTTGAATATTCTTTATCCGTTCACTGCTTTTTTTCATACTAAATCTATATTTCTCGCCCTTTTCAATTTGGGTAATCTGCGAATCGTGAACAGTAATTTGCACTGTACCATACTCAATGTTTTCTAAAATGCTAATAATTTTATCGATCACTTCTTGATCAATTTTAGTTTTTGAAGACAACAAAATCCTCCCCTTTCAATAAACTAACCCGGTTTGTAAGCAAATCCTCAAGAGTGGTCCGTTCTAGTACATAGGCAATGGTGTCTCTGACTAAAGACCAAAGCGGCTTCAATTGGCAGCCTCCCTCTAAAGGGCATGGTTCATATTTTGTTATAGAAGCACACCCCATAGGAGACAATGGTCCTTCTAAATTTCGAACAACTTCACCAATATTTATTTCATTAGCCTTTTTATGAAGGAGGTATCCACCTCTGACGCCCCTTTTACTACTAACATAATCATGCTTTTTAAGTTGAAGCAGGATTTGTTCCAGATAACTAACCGTCACAAGTGTTTTTTCTGAAATTTCCTGTATGGTCATCACATTCCCTTGATGCTGCCCCAATGCTAATAAGGCACGTAATGCGTATTCCCCTTTACTGGATATCTTCATTTTTATTCCTCCTTCATAAAGTCGAGTATTTCAGTCGACTTTAAGGCGCGTTTTAGATTCTTATTTCAATATATAAGTCGAGTATTCTAGTCGACTTTTTGGCGCGTTTTAAATTTTGAAATTCGAAAGTCGAGTATTCTTGTCAACTTTCAGGCAAATTTATTTATAATTTTGAAGTCGAGTATTCCAGTCGACTTTTAGGCATTATTCAGCTATATTCCTAGTACTTTTTCGAGTTAATAGATTTGGAAGTTGTTTCCCTACGATTTTATTTACTGCAAAAAGAATGGCAGTTAACCAACCGATCAAAATGACTGCATATAAATATGGGTAAACTGACGAATCTTCAATCCATGTTGTAAAGAGTGTTCTAGAATTGACTAAGATAATAAACCCGCCAACCAGTACTCCCATTAGTTGCGGATGTACCTTTTGAACTAACCACGCTGCGATTGGAGCAGCGATTACTCCCCCAATAATTAAAGCCGTTACCCAAAACCAATTTACCTCAGACCAGCCCAAGGAAATGAAGAACCCAATCGAAGCGGATAATGCAATTGCAAACTCACTTGTATCAACGGTTCCGACCACTTTTCTCGCACTCATCCCATTTTTACTTAATAAAACAGGTGTGGCGATAGGTCCCCAGCCGCCTCCACCAGTTGCATCCATAAAACCGGCAATAAAACCTAACGGTATGGCTTGCTTTCGAGTAAGCGTTGCTTTTCCATTTTCAACAATAGGTTTGTAGTTTAATAAAAAACGAAATAGAACATAAAGACCAAGTAACAGTAGAAAAATGGAAACATAAGGTTTTGCCAAATTTCCAGGGATATTACTTAAGAATGTTGCACCTAAAAATGCACCTACAGAACCTGGCACGATTAATTTTAAAACCATGCTTTTATCAACATTTCCGAATTTAATATGAGAAACACCCGATGCCGCTGTTGTAAAGACTTCTGATAGGTGCACGGAAGCGGATGCAACGGCTGGTGCAATACTAAACGCTAGTAGTAAAGATGATGACGTAACTCCATAAGCCATCCCTAATGCACCATCGATCAACTGAGCTAAAAATCCAATAAAGGCAAAGACAATTAACTTTTTCATAAAAATCCTCCACATAAGTAATCTTTTTTACTTACACACTTTCGATTAATTTGGAAGACCTTCGGTTGACCGATCAGCGTTCCTTTAAATCATCTTAATTTTTAATTTATTTTAATACCTATAATTCCTACCTGTCAACTATATTTTATAGGAATTAATGGTTAATCACTTAATATCAGTGGAGAAAGGTTAGCAACAGCGATGAACTGTATTTTTTAAGGGGGTGTATTGGAATGGGGGTTGCATAATATTAAGGGATTAGCGATAACCTAGAGGATTTTCGTTCATAAGGGAATATTGGTGGTCCATATCGTAAGAAACATGAGCATATTTGGAAAACTTGTCTCATAAATTTTTAAGCTTGTCCGATATATTTCCAGACTTGGTCCATATATTTTCAAACTTGGTCTATATATTTTCAAAATTGGTCCATATCTTTTTAGCCCCCTTACTAATTTGGACACCTAAATTTAGTAGGAGTACAATTTAGTCATAAGGGGAGGAGTCCACTATGAGTAAGAGAAATAGTG
>NZ_JBKFGH010000055.1:0-333 GCF_051233475.1 Neobacillus terrisolis
GGTCGGCTACGCATCGTCGCCTTGGTGAGCCGTTACCTCACCAACTAGCTAATGCGCCGCGGGCCCATCTGTAAGTGACAGCGTGATGCCGTCTTTCAGCTTTCCCTCATGTGAGGAAAAGGATTATCCGGTATTAGCTCCGGTTTCCCGAAGTTATCCCAGTCTTACAGGCAGGTTGCCCACGTGTTACTCACCCGTCCGCCGCTGATTTCAGGGAGCAAGCTCCCATCAATCCGCTCGACTTGCATGTATTAGGCACGCCGCCAGCGTTCGTCCTGAGCCAGGATCAAACTCTCCAAGAAAGTTGATTTAGCTCATAAAGTTACGTTGGCT
>NZ_JBKFGH010000056.1:0-6666 GCF_051233475.1 Neobacillus terrisolis
GGCACGCCGCCAGCGTTCGTCCTGAGCCAGGATCAAACTCTCCAAGAAAGTTGATTTAGCTCATAAAGTTACGTTGGCTCGTGAACTTCTATTATATAGAAGAAACACGATATTTATTGTTTGTTGACGTTTGTTTGTTTAGTTTTCAAAGAGCAATTAATATTCACTTCGTTTGAAGCGAACTTTATTATCATAACACGATGATGATCAGTTGTCAACTTCTGCGAAGAATTATTTTTCAACCTATCGTGTCACCATGTTGCGATGACGTTTTATTAATATATCATCGTTTTGTTTTGTTGTCAACTTCTGCGAAAATATTTTGATTGTCACAAAAACCTGACCAACAAAGAATGCTAATCAATAATAACATGGTGGGTACTCTCATTCAACGCCAATGTTTTCCTTATAGGAACCTTTCTAAAATAAAATACATACCCTTTCGTATTAATCTTTCCAACAAAAAAACAATCTTTCCTCAACAAGAGACTAGACTGTTTTTTATCCGCAAGTATTAAGGAATCTACTGTAACTTTTGATAACTTTAATCATTCATTATATCTTTCCATTCAGAAATAAGTGAAGGTCGCAACTTTTTTACATGTTTCAAAAACTCATTCAAATACCCAAATTTCCTTAATCCGGTTAATAATTTATAAGGTACAGTTCTATTCGTAGTTAACGCCCTCTTAAGGTCAATTACTTTTATTTCTTCTATATGATTAAATAAAATGTGGCGAACTTCAACATCAATTCTTGTATATCCCACAGCTTTCAACTCATCTAACATATATAAAATTTTAACTGCAATCGATTCTGGCAAATGCTTATTTATTCTTAAATATCGTTTAAGTGAAATTCCATTCACATACTCCATTATAATATAATTTGTTCCATAACCATAAAGGCGGGGAATAACAGGAGAAGATTGCCCTAATTGAAGTGCCATTAACTCCATTTTTTGAGTTTCTTCCTCCGCAAAAACTTTAACGCATCCTTCTGTTGTCAACTGATAGACAGCTCCGTCTCCTCCCTTCCCAATAAACTTATATCCAGATAAATCTTCAATACTTATTTTTCCATTAAAATTATTCAAGCTGACCCACACTTTCATATTTTTCATATTTGACCATATTTTATTAAAAATCCTACTTTGACTGATAATATGCTAAAGTTTCAACTAATCCTGTCTCTAAATTAAAGGATGGCTGCCATCCTAAAATGGTTGAAGCTTTATTGATATCCAATCTACTATGACGTATATCACCATCACGTGCAGGCATATAAATGGCTGAAACATCTTTAGAAGATAAATTTTTGATCTTATTATAAAGTTCGTTAATACTTGTTTTTGAATTACATCCAATATTAAAAATTTCATTTTTTCCATTATGAATAGATAACAGATTGGCCAGTGCAACATCTTTGACGTACACGAAATCCCTTGTTTGGCCTCCATCACCGAATATAATCGGAGACTCACCTTTTAACGTTTTATTAAAAAATATTGAAACGACTCCGCCTTCGCCTTTTGGAGTTTGACGGGGACCGTAAACATTGGCGTATCTTAAAATGGTGAAAGGAAGTTGGTGGAGTTTGTTAAAGGTTTGAATATATAATTCAGAAGTATATTTAGAAATACCGTAATAGGATAAAGGCTGAAGTGGAGATGTTTCCATTATACTTACGTCATCCTTTTCACCATATACAGCACAAGAAGAAGAAAAAATGAATTTTTTTACGTTAAACTCTTGGCAACAATTTAATAAATGGATTGTACCCAAGATATTTTGGGAGGCATCTGAAACAGGATCCTTTATAGAAAAAGCTACATCCACCTGGGCGGCTAAATGTATGACAACATCCGGTTTTTCTTTTTTAAAAACATCTTTTAAAAATGGAGAGGTAATGTCAATTTCATATAGTCGATAACTTGGGTGTATAAATTCCCTTTTACCAGTAGATAAATTGTCCACTACAACTGGTTCATATCCTGTTTGGCCTACTAAATCGACAACGTGGGACCCTATAAATCCTGCTCCCCCTGTTATTAGTACCTTCATCGATACACACTTCCCTTTTATCTATTCAGGAGGAACTATATAGCGTTCCCGTCATCCTCCTCATTTTTAAGATTATTGATATAATCCAAGCTCTTTCCCCCACATTTCTATTTTTTCGAGGTACCGATTAATAAGTATACTTTGCTCTCCGTTTAACATCCTGCGCAAATGATTTAACAGTCTTTTTTCTAACGCTCTTTGTAAATACGTCATTTTCATTAATTTAAGTGGGTCGACTTTGAATGTTATTCCATGCTTTTGCATTTCTCGACGATATAAATCTACACACTGATTTCTTATCTCATCTTGTTTCTTGTGCCAATCTCCGCGAAAATCAATTAACAATTCAACAAGTACGACCAAATCATACCAACATGGGGCGTATTTCGCAGATTCCCAGTCTATAAATTGCACTGTCCGGTTCCTTGTATTTCTCCAACAAATATTATGGATATGGAGATCCCCATGAATGAGACATTGACCAGCCTCGATCATTTCGGGGAAAAATAGAGGACCCTTTTTCAATATTTTTTGTAAAGAAGTATATCTTGGGCCTACTATTTCTTTTAGACTTGGCTCTTTTATTGCTTGCTCAAGATGCTCAATAGTGTTTTCTATATGCTGAGTCCTTTCAATTTCCATCGATTTAGAATCATAATGGGGTAGCCAACTATCAAAAATGTCTTCATATTTCAAAATTCTTTGTTCAAAGGTCTTAGCATGAAATTTTGCCATTGTTGGAATTATTTCGGCTAAAGTTTTTGGAGTCAATTTTATTTGTTTTGTAAAAGGATCCAAATATTCCATGAACAGCCAGATTTCCCCATTGTTTACATTCGATTCTAACCAATACATTTTCGGCATTATCTCATCATAAACCGAGTGCGCTTTCTTATACATATTCATTTCAACGATACGGTTTTGTTTGAATGGAGGAAGATAAATTTTAAGTACGATTGGAATGAAGTCCAACCCGTTTGTAATGACTAAGCTCCATAAACTTGTCGATTTCCTTGAACTTTTAAGGCATACTATTTTGTCCTCCACCAATTTCACTTTGTTACCCAAAATACCTCTAAACTTTTCTCCCCATCTAAAATGCTGCCATTGCCTTAGAATCTCTTGCTTACTGCTCAATGTAAATTCCCCCTCCTTCCTAAGCCTACTTTTAACGTCTTCCCCATAAATTTCGCAAGTGGGAAATAAAACTTCGAATAAAGGGAAGTGGATCGTCCCACATAAATAAAGCCTCGACCTTTTTCCCGGACAAACTCTTAAACCACTTGCTTAACGACATTTTTCCTTCCCTATGCTTTTGACGAAAGGAAAGAAAATCACGTACAAAATAAACCCATTTGACTCCTTCTTTTTGTTTGGTAATAGGCGCTGGATTTTGCCCTGTAACAGACAAATAGTATAAGTAAGTTAAATTAACATCGCAGGCAATAGATAACCATTGTGTTAAACCCATTCTTGGATTTATTTCTATAAATTTTAGAGTTCCATCTCTTGGATCTCTTTTAAATTCTGAGATTGCTAAACCTTTAAAAGCCATTTTTTTAAGAAAGGTCACAGCAAATTCAATGATTTCTTCGTCTCTAACACTGAGAGCAAGAGCACTTGATCCAAACTGAGGGGGAAATTGATGCAATTTTTGGTTCATCCAAATGCCAATTAAATTCATCTGATCATCGAAAAATGTTTTGACTGAATAAATACAATTCTCTTCCCCAGGGACCACTTCTTGAACCATTAGCTCCCCGAATGAATGATAAAAACGGTATTCTTCACTTAACTGTGATTTCTCTTCGACAACAATGGCTTTTTTATATAGACGGTGATCAATTCGTTTACGGAAATGTGAGGAGTTGACTGGTTTTAAGATACATGGGAAGGAAATTTGATTGATGATTTGCTCAAGCTCTTGCTCGTTTTGTATTGAAAAGGTTTTCGGAGATGGAACGTCATGTTTTAATGCAAGTTCATATGTTAAACGCTTATCTAGTACAGCTTCTATTAGTGAATGTTCTGGTAAGAGGAAATGATAATATGGAGAGAGTTGATCTCTATTTTTCGAAATAAAGTAAACATAATCATCAGATCCTGCAAGCAATACGGCCTTCTGTTGAAATTTTTGACCTGATATAATCAGTAATTGGAGCAATTCTTCCTCTTGAGAAACTGGATCAGGACATATTTCGCATCTTGCGTATCGAGTTTTTCCAATTTTATATTTTCCTTCAGTATCAAAGGCAAACACCTTTATCCCTTTTTTAGCTAAACTTCGAACAATACCGATACCAGTTGCACTTAAATCAAGGACAACAGCGGGGATATCATGTTTCATCCCTTTTCCTCCTGTGATATTAAAGATAGATAAATACGCTCAATTTTCTTGGACATATTTATGGCTGTTAAATTTTTTTCTGCAACGTTCTTAGCATTTTCAGCTAATTTTTCTCTTAAAGTCCAATCAGTTACAAGAAGTAATAATTTCTCTGCGAGCTCTTCAGAATTAGCTGGCTCAACGATGATTCCAGAGTATTGGTCTTGTATAATTTCAGGAATGCCACCACAATCGGTAGTTAAAATAGCCTGTTGTGCAAACATCGCCTCAATGATCGAGATCGGTACAGTATCACTTGTGGTTGGTAGAACAAAAATATCGGAATCGTTTAATAACTCAGCTATGTCATTTCTGCTCCCTAAGAAGTAGACATTGTCTAACTGTAACTCCTGAACCTGAGTCTCCAGTTCGTTTTTCATCTCTCCATCCCCAACGATTCGGACTTCAACATTATTTAATTGACTCTTGATATACGAAAGTGCCTCAAATAAATATTTATGTCCTTTACGCGGACGAAGACGCGAGACACAGGTAATGATGATCTTGTCATTCTGGTAATAATTTTCCTTTTTGATTTTATTCCCGGCAAATTCAATTCCTGTATAAACCGTTGTCATTTTTTCGTCCGCGGCACCAAGAGAATTTAAAATTGGCCTAAATACATGGCTTAAGATGATTGAATGATTTGAATTTTTGATTGCCTGGCGGTCCACAGCAGAAAAATAAACTTCTTCGATCGACCCTTTTTTGATTAAATTAAATTTCAGTCTAGTATGGGTCATAAATCCATGCGGAGTAAAAAGGAGTGGTTTTTGATAATTTTGGTTTAATCTTCCCAAGACGTTGGCAGTAAAACGATCTTGTGCATGAAAAATATCATATTGATTTAGATTTATTTTTCTTAACATCATTTCATAAAGAACAAGATCACATAGATTTTTAAGAATCTTGTCACTAAAGCTACCATAACGGTTGATAAAATATTGTTTATAATAATGGGCAATTTTCTTTCGCAAAATGCTTGTTTCACTTTTAGAAAATTGGTTTGGGGCAATGACATCTACATGATGGCCTAATTTCTCTAATCCTTTTTTTAGCGACTTTATATAATTTTGAAGTCCCCCTACGAAAGGATAATTCCAAAATGTTGTAATTAATATCCTTAACTTTTTTGAAGAATTTTTATAGAAGAGAATCGGTTTACTTTTAATAACTGGATATTCACTATATGAATCTGTTCCACTATAATACTGATCCATTGCTGAGATCAGATAGGGATACGGGGGTGGCAGCGCGGGAAGGTCGTTACTTAATTTGTTATTCACTTCCAAACCCTCCTGATGATTTCAAAAGCTTCCGCATACTCAACTCCAACGGTCATCCCCCTCACTCGAGCCAAATATTTCACTCCTTCGTAAGAACGGGGATGAGGATATGGTCTCATCTCAATATCATAATGCTTAAGTGACTTGAGTTTATCATCAATTGTATCGGTTATATCAACAAAATAACACGGTTTGAACTCTTTATCATTGGTACGTTGACTCCATTCACTGGAAGATACCGTTTCAAAGCAAAGAATTTCAACCGGATTTTTTCCTGGAAGCGGTCTTGCTGCAGTTAAAACAGCTTGACATAAAATTTGATGGTCACGATTGATATCTCCATAATGATGCGTAAAAATAATCGATGGTTTATACCTGTCCATCAGATCTTCAATTTGTTTGTTAATCGAAATTAGCGGTATTGTCTCTAATAAAAGATTAGGAAGCTTTAAAAAAATCACTTCACTTACTCCAAGCTCTTCATTTGCCCTCAGCATAGCTGATTGAATATTTTGCTCCTCTTCCTTACGTCCCTTTGCAGCAACAACAGAAATTACTTTATAACCATGGTTAATTAACTTTTTAATTGTTCCGCCGCATCCAAGAATTTCATCGTCGGGGTGAGCTGCAATGACTAGGACATGCTTATCCATAAGACCTCAACTCCTGGAAAAATTACTTTCTTGTCATTATATGTAAAGGAATTTGAAAGGACCGGGACAATTGCTAATTTTTCTAATAAAAAATAGTTATTTTGGCTATCTTGTTTTCTTCGGGTACAAAATAAAATAAATTATTCGGAAACAGTAAAAAAAGAAACCTAATCAAAGTTAAAGTGTACCCTTTGTAAAGGACATTTTAAAAAAGGCCTAGGCTACCTGTAAAAGATGATTCCTGTACTGTACAGGAGTCATCTTTTTTAGGTTCCATT
>NZ_JBKFGH010000057.1:0-1893 GCF_051233475.1 Neobacillus terrisolis
AATCGAGTAGGAGGGAAATTTAATTCCCGTCCTCTCACACCACCGTACGTACGGTTCTCGTATACGGCGGTTCAATAACTTAAGTATCTACGCTCATATAATTGGTTAAGGTCTTTCAGACCCCATTTAATGAGCGTTTTTATTTTAATTGCATTATGAAGTGTTTTGCTGCCAGAAATTCTCCAATAACCCTTTCGGGTATATGCTAATTTCCAGGCCTCTTCGTGTTTGATTCCTAATCTTCTTAGTTGCTGATACCTTGTTTTAACCTTTTTCCATCTCTTCCAAATAATTTGTCTTAACCTGTGATTCAGCCATTGTGCAGTCTGCTTAATGAACATCTTCATCAAGCTAACTCCGTAATAGTTTATCCATCCAACTGTTACTTGGTTAATTTCCTTGACGAGTTCTTCGAATTTACCTGCTCGGTTTCTTTTAGTGAGAGTCTTTAATTTGGTTTTAAATCTCTTTTTAGCCAACTCATGTGGTCTACATCCAATCCCTTTTGAGGTTCTGTGTATACAGAATCCTAGGAATTTTAGTTTAGTCGGCGAACCTATTTGGCTCTTTGTACTATTCACCGTCAGTTTTAAATCTTTTTCTAGAAACTTTGTGACACTATTAAGTACTCGTTGACCCGCACGTTCGCTTTTAACATAGATGCAGAAATCATCCGCATAACGAACGAATTTGTGCCCACGCTTTTCTAATTCGATATCTAATTGATTTAAATAGACGTTGCTCAAGATTGGCGAAAGTACACCGCCCTGAGGAGCCCCAAATTCTGTTGGTTTTAATAGTCCATTTTCGAGAATCCCACTCTTTAGGAATTTCCAAATTAATTTCAGCACAACTTTATCTTGAATAAATACCTTTAGGTATTCCATCAACTTTTGATGGTTTATGGTGTCGAAGTAGCTCTTCAAATCGCAGTCTACGACCACTCTATAACCTTGTTCATAGTATTTGATGGATTGTTCAATAGCTTGATGTTGATTCTTATTTGGTCTGAATCCGTAGCTCATTTCTGAGAAATGAGGATCAATTATTCCGCCGATTACTTGATAGATTGCTTGCTGGACCATGCGGTCCCTAACACATGGAATGCCTAACTTTCGTTTAGACCCATCTGGTTTAGGTATCTCAACTCTTTTAACAGGTAAGGGTTTATAGGTACCATCTTTTAATTTCCTTTTTAGATGTTTAAGGAATTTTGTTACGTGAGCAAAAAGTTCATCTACTGTCATTCCATCTATTCCGGGTGCACCTTTATTTGCCTTTACCTTTTCGCATGCTAAAAGTAGATTGTTATCATCAATAATTTTGTCAATTAAATTGATACCATCTTGTCGGCCTACTTCTTTAATGTCAGCACTACACGCTTTTACAAACCCTTCAGTTTCCAACTTATTCATTTGTAAATAGCCATTTTCCAATGTTTTCTGTGGTCTTTGCACTGACTTTACCTCCGTAATTCTCCAAGATTATTATTGTTCGATCCTTCATTCTTTAAGAACTACTACGACCTCGGCTGACTTCTTACAATTCAGTTTGTTATCACTAACAAACTTGTTCCTGTGAGATATTCCATCTCTCTTGTCGGGAACCCTTGTAAGACCTCCCCGGGTAAGAGCTATAACCTTCCTCCCATGTAACTGCTATATTTACTGTAAGGGATTCGTGCAGTATTGGACTTCGTTTTGATTTGCAAACTCGTCCATCCCAGTTCAGCCTTATATATAGTTTCTGTTCGTCAGTTCGGGATTTTGCCTCCGGCTTCCTTCAGATTCCACCTCACGATGGACACCCTTGCCATTGGCTAACAGTTCCTACTGCCAAGCCTGTAGTGGACTTTCACCACCAAGTTATAGCCCATGCCGGGCGCACAAATAA
>NZ_JBKFGH010000058.1:0-1789 GCF_051233475.1 Neobacillus terrisolis
GCGCCGAGTTATCATGAACGAAACTAGCTCCTTACTCGTAAAATCGTAGGTTAATTTGGTAAGAATGTTTATTGTTGAAAAACAAAAAACCAAATTAGAGCTACATTACGAAAGGAGCTAGTTAATATGAAGGATACCATAAAATTTGTAGGTTTAGACGTGTCAAAGGAAAAAATTGCAGTAGCTATTGCTGATGAGGGGCGTGGAGAGCCAAGATACTTTGGAATGATTCCTCATACACCAGAAGCAATTAGGAAATTAGTAAAAAAACTTGGAGAACCCGACACTCTGCGAGTGTGTTACGAAGCAGGCCCAACGGGATATCCATTATATAGGCTATTGCTTACTTTGGGAGTTCATTGTGATGTTATAGCTCCATCTTTAATACCTAAAAGACCTGGTGAGCGTATCAAGACAGATCGTCGGGATTCTATCCGACTAGCTCAGTTATATCGAGCAGGTGAATTAACTTCTATTTATGTCCCTACTACAGAAGATGAAGCTCTGCGTGATTTAGTTAGAGCGCGTGAAGATGCCAAAGAGGATGAACTAAGAGCTAAGCATCGATTAACTAAATTTTTATTACGTAATGATCTTAAACCACCGAATGGAGTTAATAAATGGACCAAAAAGTATCGCGAATGGCTAGATGCTTTAAAGTTTGATAACTCATCTTTACGAGTGGTTTTTCAGGAATATTACCATCAATTAAAAGAATTAGAACAACGCATTCGAAGACTCGAAGAAGAAATTAAATTAGAAGCAAATGAGGGTGTGCATGCACCCACGATTCAAGCATTACAATCATTAAGAGGTGTTGCGCTTATAACCGCGACAAGTCTTGCGGCAGAAATTGGTTCTTTTAAACGTTTCCCAACTCCAAAACAATTTATGGCTTATGTTGGATTAATTCCGAGTGAATCCTCTAGTGGTGATAAAAGAAGACAAGGTGACATTACTAAAACTGGAAACCGACATGTTCGCCGTTTATTAATTGAATCTGCTTGGAGTTATCGATATCAACCTTCAGTAAAAGGAGAATTAAAGAGACGACAAGATGGTCTTTCACCAAATATCCAAGCGATATCCTGGAAAGCCCAAAATCGGCTTCATAAAAGATATTATCAATTACTATCCAGAGGAAAAGAAGGCGGTAAAGCAATCACTGCGGTGGCAAGAGAGTTGGCAGGTTTTATTTGGGCTATTACGCAAGAGCTAGAAGACACTTCAAGAATTTGATTTTTAAATTGGTATTAAATTGAGGAAATGGATTTTAATATAGATCGATGAGAATAGGGCTCGAAGGCAAAGAGTAATACCGGAAAGGAAGATCCACGTGCCTCCTCTGTGCTATACCTAGTAAGTAAGGTTAACGCACGTGCCGAGTTAGTGGAAAAGTCCTTTATACGGAAAGATAAAATGTGAAAACCCACGAATATCAGAATGCTAACCGCAGTAGAGATTTTTGCCTTCGTGCCGTGTTCTTACCATCTATTCAAATAATGATTAAGGAGGCATAATTTGTCGTTATTTCTTCTTTAGCTTAAAACAGTGTCTCAACTCTTTGAATAGCTGTCAAGGAGAGCACTTGACAGCTATTCAAAGAGTTGAGGTGTGGTCTGTAAGCTAAAGTAAGAGCAATTCTAGCCAGAAGGCTAAATATTTAACAAAAACCAAAAGAAGCTACAATCAGCTTCTCTACTTAGAGTTGCCCAAAATTAATACAATACAAATTTGGAGTGGGAGCCTTGACAGTTTCGTTCATATCAGGAGGCTCCCGGACTCCCCC